>CAMZAI010000091.1 GCA_947304065.1 uncultured Clostridia bacterium
GAACAGCTCCTTAAGCGGCGTCTGCTCGATGAAGCGTACAGTATAGAGCGTCGTCTCGCCTACAAATACCGAACCCGCGTAATTCTCGGAACGGAGTCCGTTGTAGCGCGATGTGTAATACCGCCCTTCCGCCGCCATTCCTTCGCCGTAAATGGTAATGGCCCTGAGCTCATAGATGATCCGTATCAGACGTGCCGGCATCGTCTTCTTGGCTAATGCAAGGAGAGCCAGATAGAGCAGCTTCATCTGCCCCGCTTCCTCCAGCTCCTCTCGTGTGAGCGCGCCGGCCAGCTCGCAGAAATACATGCCGTAATACATGCTCTCGAGATCACCCTCGAGCTCCTCGAAATATCTGGTCTTTTCGACCGATTTGACATTATAGGCGTCCCTGCCTTCATAGAGGGTAAATTCGCCGTAAGTAAAGCCCCTTGTACACGCCAAGAAGGCGCCCGTCGGTTTACGTGCGCCCCTTGCAAAAGCAGTGATCCTGCCTCTTTCACTTGTGAGGATCGTGACGCGCCGGTCGTAATCGCCTACCGGCATGGATGTCAGAACAATCCCGTGTACCGTAACTTCACTTGACATATATCCCCTTAAGTTTCGTCCTTTTCCTCCCAGAAACCGTAGTTTTTGAGAAGGAAGTCCGAATCGCGCCAATCCTTTTTAACCTTCACGAACAGCTTGAGGTTAACCCTGAAGCCGAGCAGAGCCTCGATCTGGAGTCTCGCGTCGGTTCCGATCTTCTTGAGCATCGAACCGCCTTTTCCGATGATGATGCCCTTGTGGGAATCGCGCTCACAGACTATAGTTGCTTCAATGTCATACAGTCCCGTTCCCTGCTGCTTTTTTCCGCTGTTGTTCCCCGTATCAAAGATCACGGGGCCATCCTCATCATCCTCATCCTCATCGTGGCGTTCGATAAGGTCTTCGGGATCCTCTTCGTAGTTGATATATCCGCCGCCCTTTTTGCGTTCCTTCATGAGCTCGATGCCGACCGCGATACCGTGCGGCACCTCATCGCTGAGGTTCTTTAAGGCGCTCTCCCTGATGATCTCTGCCACGATCTGTCTCTCGGGCTGGTCGGTCAGTTCGTCCTCGTCATAGAACATCGGGCCCTCGGGAAGAAGCTTGAAGATCACGTCCTTCAGCTCATCTTCGTTCCTGCCGTTCAAAGCGCTCACGGGCACGATATCGTCGAATTTTACCAGATCCTTGTACATAGAGATCATGGACAGAACCTTCTCCGCGGGAACCGTATCGATCTTGTTGATAACGAGTACCTTCGGAGTGCTGTTATTCTTCAGAAGCTCCGCGATATGACGGTCGCTGGTGCCGACCGAATCGACGGGCTCCACGAGCCAGAGTATCAGATCGACTTCGTTCAGGGTACGCTCCGCCGCGTCCACCATGAACTTGCCGAGCTTGTTCTTTGCCTGATGGATACCGGGCGTATCGATGAAGATTGCCTGCCCGCGCTCTTCGGTCAGGATCGTGCGGATCCTCGTCCTCGTAGTCTGCGGTTTGTTGCAGGTGATCGCGACCTTCTGCCCGATCAGCCTGTTCATGAGTGTGGATTTGCCGACATTGGTCCTTCCGACCATCGCGATAAAACCGGATTTAAATCCCGCCATAGCGTCTCCTTGTTATTATGTATTCTGCCGTTTGTCCGAATGCTTTTACAGCAGGTTGGTTATCGTATCAAACATTTCCTTGTGCGAATTGAGCTTCGCCTCGTTGCCGACCGCGCAGATGCTGTAATCCTTAAGCAGCGGATCGAGCACTTCCGCGCAGGCGCGGATATCGTTCACATCTGCCTTAAGGATCGCGTCCCTGCTCTCCTGTACTTCCTCGTAGGTACGTCCGGCGAGCTTCGCTCCGAGCGCTCTCGCTCCCTTGGCCGAAGGACTTAAAGGTCTGTCGACTCCGCCCATGGTTCCGATGACGAACTTGGTCATCGTGCGCTCGTCCGCCTCAAAGCTGCGCAGGAAGTCCGCGGTCTTCTTATATACCTCAAGAGTCTGTGCAAGATGAGGATCGCGGTAGGAGTAGAAAGTTCCGATGTTCCTTGAGAAATCGTAATTAAAGCCCGCTCCGTACGCGCCTCCGAGCACTCTGACATTGTTCCAGAGGTATTCTGTTCCCAGGATATGCTTTGCCACTGTCATCGCGCCCTGCTCCGCGAGGCTGCACTTTTTGCCGGCTCCAGCGATCGCGAGGTAATTCACCTCTCCCGCGGTCTTCAGACCTTCGCTGACCTTTTTCTTATCAAGTACAGGTCCTAAACGGTCCTCAAAAACGTCCGCTCCGTTATCAACTTTTCCGAAGCCGGTCACAAAGTCTCCGATGCTGCCCTTAACGCGCTCAAAGGTCTCCTTCGGGCAGGTCACGTCTATCAGTGTATTGTTGCTTCCGAAGGTGTTCAGGAGGATCTCCTTCATCTTCGCCGCGGTCTTTATAAGCTCCTCATCGCTCATCTCGAGCAGAGCGCAGATGTTCCTGTAATAAGCAAGTCCGACAAATTCCTCGTCATATACGGAATCGGACGCAACGCCTGCGAGAGCATGGTTCATCGCGGTACGGTTGCCCGCCGCGGGCATCGAATACTGCATGCGGGACTTCACTTCGCCCGCAAGCTCCCTGATCCTTACGGGATCGTCAAAGCGTGTCTCGAACATCTCCTCGCGCATGAGCTCCAGGAGCTTGCCGAGATTCTTCTCAAGAACCGCGCCCGTTGCGGTCATAAGAAGCCTGTATTTGTCGTCTCCGCAGACAAGCGGTGCGGTCGCGGGTCTGAAACCGAGGCCGCCCGTGTAAATATTTACCTCGCTGTTGAATTCCAGATAGGAATGCTTCTCCGTATTCATGCGTCCCGCGAATTCAGCCGCGAAAGCCGCATATTTCGCATCTTCGAGGCTCAGGCTGTCCAGGTTGAATACGAGCTTCAGATATACGATGCCGTTGGTGTCTATATCATGTAAATATGCCGGAATACCGTTGATCTCAGCATCGGTGATAATGAATTCCGGAGCCTTTTTGTCTATATCCTCGCGCTTGAGCATTGGGATCGTCGCAAGCTCCTCGGGCGTCGAGGGAGCCTCCTGATAAGCCTTCAGCGCAGCGGTATCTGCGATCATCTTCTCCAGCTCAGCGTCGCTCATCGAAGCCTTCATAGCTGCGAGTCTGTCTTCAAGCTTCTTTTCCGTCTCGGCGGTCATACCTTTCCTGGGAGCCATCGAATGGAAAACTGCGTTTTTGCTGTTCAGCATGTACTTCTCGATGAGCTTCTCGTATCCGCCCTCGTCGATCATTTTGCGAAGGGGCTCAAAGGATTCTCTCACATGCAGCGCCGCAAAAGCCTTCGTATCGTCGTAAAGCCAGGTCTTCAGCGCATTCACGCCGTATTCGAGGCCCTTGGGCTCGTAGCCGTAGTCTGCCTCGCAGTATCTGAACTCGCCGCCGTTGATGATGCCGAGCAGCGACTTTTTGTCAACGCCCTCGCGTACAAGCCTCTCCAGCTCTTCTTTAAGGATCTTCTTCATCTCGCCGAGCTTGTCGACGGAGGTATTTCTGATAGTCATGCCGACAAAAGGCTGCAGGATGTAGTCGCCGACATAGCAGGAAATATCCTGTCCGATACCGGCTTTTACCAGAGCCTCCTTTACGGGCGCTCCGGGCACATTGAACAGCGCGTCGGTGAGCACGCCCATCGCTGCGGTCTCCAGCAGGTCGTCAAACTTTCCGAGCGTAAATGCCCATGAAAGATATCCTGCGTCTTCCTCGGAATCGTCCTCTCCGATCGGATAGAACGAATGAACCTCGCTCACCCCGCACGGTTCCTGGAACCTTACCCCGGAATCCACGGGCTGAACGTCGTATTTTGAGAGGTACTCGCGGTCAAGCCACTCGAGGCGCTCCTCAACGTCCATATTGCCGTAGATATAGATATAGCTATTGGTCGGATGGTAGTATCTTCTGTGGAAATCCAGGAACTGCTCATAAGTCAGGTCGGGAATGGCCTGCGGGTCTCCGCCGGACTCCACGCCGTATGTCGTATCGGGGAAAAGCGCGTGCGTAAGCTCGCGGTAGAGACGGTCCTCCGCCGACGAAAAAGCGCCCTTCATCTCGCTGTAAACGACGCCGTTGATCGTGATCGGCTCGTCCTTGGAATTCAGCTCGTATCTCCAGCCCTCCTGACGGAAGATCTCCTCGTGCCTGTAGGTATTGGGATGGAAAACGGCGTCCATGTATACGTCGGACAGATTCGCGAAATCCGCATCGTTGCAGCTCGCAACGGGATAGCAGGTCTTGTCCGGATATGTGAACGCGTTCAAAAACGTATTGAGAGAGCTCTTCTCAAGCTCCATGAACGGATCCTTCGGAGGATACTTCTCCGATCCGCAGAGCACCGAATGCTCGGTGATGTGAGCCACGCCGGTATCGTCCGTGGGCGTGGTCCTGAATGAAATGCAGAAAACCTTATTCTCGTCCTCGTTGGAAATAACGCTGACTCTCGCTCCGCTCTTGATATGTCTGAACAGCATGCCCTGTCCGTTGCAGTCCGGAACATGCTCCTCGTACTCCAATCTGTATGCGGGCAGACTCTTCAGTTCCGCACTCGATCTAACGGTTCTTGCCATATAAAAATCTCCTTGATCATCAGATATTTTGATTATACCATACTCGCGATCATGTACACAATAAACGCCATGATCCATGCAACCGCGCACTGGAACAGAACAATGCCGAGCGCCCATTTGCGTCCGAGCTCTCTCTTTACCGATGCGATCGCCGCAACGCAGGGCGTATAGAGCAGGCAGAATATCAGCAGCGCGAAAGCCGCTGCGGGCGCGAATGCCGACAAAAGGGCCGAGCTGTCGCCGAAGAGCACCGACAGTGTCGATACCACGCTCTCCTTTGCCATAAAGCCCGTGATCAGCGCAGTCACGATCCTCCAGTCGCCGAAGCCGAGAGGCTTGAAGATCGGGGTAAATACGCTCGCGATGCTCGCAAGTATGCTCTCCTGCGATGTTGCCGCGAGTCCGAAATGCAGATTGAAGGTCTGCAGGAACCAGATCGCGATCGACGCCACGAAAATGATCGTGAACGCTCTCATCAGGAAATCCTTCGCTTTTTCCCAGAGAAGCCTTATAACGTTCTTCGCGCCGGGCATTCTGTAATTTGGCAGCTCCATTACAAAGGGAACCGCCTCGCCCTTAAACGCGGTGTACTTCGAGATATGGGCCGTGAGTATGCCGGTGAGTATTCCGAACAGATAGAGGCCGATCATCACGAGCGCCGAATGCCCGGGGAAGAATATCCCGGTAAAAAACGCATAGATCGGGAGCTTCGCAGTACAGCTCATGAACGGTATCAGCATGATCGTAAGCTTTCTGTCGCGCTGCGAAGGCAGAGTCCTCGAAGCCATTACTCCGGGAACCGAACATCCGAATCCGATCAGCATCGGTACAATGCTTCTTCCCGAAAGGCCCAGGCGTCTTAAGGGTTTATCCATTACGAACGCGACTCTCGCCATATAGCCGGTATCCTCAAGCAGCGAGAGGAAAAAGAACAGTATGATAATGATCGGCATGAAGCTCAGCACGCTTCCTACGCCATTGAATATTCCGTCGACCACGAGCGAGTGCAGTACTTCATTGACATTCCAGGCTTCGAACGCCGAGTCCACAAGCCCGGTGAGCGAATCTATCCCCGCCTCCAGGATTTCCTGCAGCCATGCGCCGATCACTCCGAAGGTCAGCCAGAACACCAGCGCCATGATCCCGATAAACGCGGGGATCGCGGTAAATTTACCCGTGAGGATCCTGTCTATCTTCTCGCTTCTTTCACGTTCCTTACTCTCTACGGGCTTCACAACGCATTTCGCGGCGAGCTTCTCCACGAACGAGAAACGCATGTCGGCGATAGCCGCGGCGCGGTCGAGACCGCACTCTTCCTCCATCTGAAGGATGATATGCTCTATCATCTCGCGCTCGTTCCGGGAAAGCTCGAGCGCTTTTATAACACGTTCGTCGCCCTCGATTATCTTGTTCGCGGCAAAACGGATCGGTATCCCTGCTCTCTTCGCATGGTCCTCGACCAAAGACATGATGCCGTGGATGCAGCGGTGGATCGCTCCGCCATGATCGGACTCGTCACAGAAGTCCTGTTTTGCGGGCGACTCCTGATATTTCGCGACGTGGAGCGCATGAGCAACAAGCTCGTCCACGCCTTCGTTCTTTGCTGCGGAAATGGGTACGACGGGGATGCCGAGCATGGCCTCCATGTCGTTGGTACGCACGCTTCCGCCGTTGCCGCGCAGCTCATCCATCATGTTGAGCGCGAGCACCATCGGCACATCGAGTTCTATCAGCTGCATCGTCAGATACAGATTTCTCTCGATATTGGTCGCATCAACGATATTGATAATGCCCTTCGGCTTCTCGCCGATTATATACTGACGTGAAACAATCTCCTCTTCGGTGTAAGGGGAAAGCGAATAAATGCCGGGAAGGTCCACGACCTCGGTATCCGCATGGCCTCTGATCGCGCCGCTCTTGCGGTCCACGGTCACGCCGGGAAAATTGCCGACATGCTGGTTTGAGCCTGTCAGACTGTTGAAAAGAGTTGTCTTTCCGCTGTTCTGATTGCCTGCGAGCGCGAATGTGAGCACCGTTCCCTCGGGCAGCGGATTCTCGGTCGCGGGATCGTGGTACAGCACGCCGTCCTCACCGAAGCCGGGATGACAGACTCTGGCCGCGGCTTTTCCGGTGTCGGGCTTTCCGTTATCCGCATCACTTTCCGCTGCGTTCCTGCGTTTTTTCTGCCTGCCCGCCGCGGTCTTACCGGTCCCGTTTTCAGCGGCATCGTCTTTCTCCGCCGCGGCCCTGACCGGCCCGATCTCTATTTTTTTAGCGTCCGCGATCCTGAGAGTCAGCTCATAGCCGTGGATCCTCAGCTCCATCGGATCGCCCATCGGCGCAAATTTTATAAGTGTAACCTCAGTCTTCGGGATAACGCCCATATCGAGGAAATGCTGCCTTAAAGCCCCTTCTCCTCCGACTTTGGTAATAACGGCGCTCTCGCCCGTCTTTAATTCATTGAGTGTCATCGTTTCATCTCCATTCATCAATTCAAACTGATTTTACTCAAAAAGCCCGAAAATAACAACACCATTTCGCCCCCGCATATGATATAATTTTTTCAGAAAAAGTATCCGGAGGTCGTATGAAAACAGTCGGGATCATAGCGGAATTCAATCCATTCCACTGCGGACATGAATACATCATCAATGAAGCGAAGCGCATTTCGGGCGCCGACAGGTGCGTGATAGCCATGAGCGGCGATTTTGTGCAGCGCGGAACCCCCGCGGTCTGCGACAAATCCCTGCGTGCACGGATGGCGCTCCTCTCCGGTGCAGACGCTGTTTTCGAGCTTCCGGTCCCCTATGCGACCGCTTCGGCCGAGATCTTTGCCGAGGCAGGCGTGAAGCTCTTAAATTCTCTTGGCAATGTCGATTTTATCGCGTTCGGCTGCGAATGTCCCGACATCGATATTCTTTTTAAGATCGCGGATATCCTGAACAATGAGAGCGAGCTGTTCAAGAGCGTCCTTCAGGAAAAACTGAAGGAAGGATGCAGCTTCCCCGCCGCCCGCGACGCCGCATTCGAGGCCGAAACAGGCGACCCGTCCCTTACTGCGATCCTTCGTTCCCCGAACAATATCCTCGCGATCGAGTACGTGAGGGCCTGCCTTAAGCTGTCCCCCGCAGGCCGGGAAAGCCTTACCTTAAGGCCCGTCGCCATCAAACGCACCGGCAGCGGCTACCATGACGATACGATAGTACGCCACATGCAGTCCTCTGCGACCGCACTGCGCGCCGCTCTCGAGGATCCCGACGGCGACACCGGAGAGCTGATCGGTCAGGTGCCCGACGAGGTATTGAAGCTGATCGATGAGAATTACCGGCGTACACTCCCGATCACGGCCGACGACTTAAGTCCGATGCTTTATCTAAGGCTCAACGATCCCGCGATCACCGATCATACTGTCTTTGCGGATGTGAACAGAGATCTTGCGAACGCCCTTTCCAAATATAAAAACGAGCCCTGTACATTTACAGAGCTCGCCTCAAAACTGAAATCAAAAAACAATAACTATACCGCGGTATGCCGCGCCCTGCTGCATCTGACGCTCGGCATCGGACCGGAGCACATCGCGTCGCTTAAAGCCTCGGATACGCTTCCCGCGATCCGCCTGCTCGGTCTGAAACGCTCGTCTTCCGAGCTTCTCCGTCCGGTCAGCGATTCGGAGCACACCGAACTGATCACCAAGCCCGCGGACGCCGACCGCACACAGCCTCTCACGGCCGCCGGTCTTCATGCTTCGGGCATCTACCGCCAGCTCATCCGTGCGAGATTCGGTACCGATCCCGGCAGCGAGCTGACCTGTTCGCCCGTCATCCTTTGAACTTAAAATACTCAAAGTCGGCGAAACCGCCGGTCTTTAAGGTCGGATAGGAATAAAGTCCCATCCTGCAGCCCATGAAATGATCGAGCGTGTACTTAAGCTGCAGCGCCCCCGCCTTTTCCCATGTCTTTCCATCCGCGGAATACTCAAATTCCGCGGTATCTTTATTTGCGGTAAAATCAAAGGATATCTTAAGCCAGATGTCCCTCGCGTCATAGGGCTTGTTAAGAAGCGCCCTTTCCCTGCCGTTCCCGTCGTTTACGCTCATCACGACAAACTGTTCTTCATCGTCAATGCGAACTCCGACCAGTCCGAACTGTCCCTCAAGAGCGACAAGTCCGCAGCAGTCTCCGTCCTTTAAACCCCTGAGATCGATATGCGTGCTGCATGAGCATTTAGGTCCGCAGGTACGCTGCGTCAGCGTGTTTCTCGCCTGCAGTATCCCGTGATCGTTAATGTGTCCGTTGATCAGGCGCAGATATCCGGGACGCTCGGTGAGCGACCAGAGCGCGTCGTCGGGGTTATGGTTCCACTGCCAGAAATGCTTCGGATCCGTAAGCGCCCTCTCCTGCCCCGGAAGCCTTCTGAAATCGTCGCCCGCACTGCAGACCGTCGCGGAGTCTTTCGGATTCTTGGCGCCCTTTACTCCGGGTGCCAGAATGACGTTGCCGCCCGATTTCCCGTAGAGAGCGTCGAGATGCGCGGTTATCGGGAGCGCAAACTCCTTCGGGGCCCTGCCTTCGTCTCCGAGCATCGGCCATCCGTCCTCCCATACCACGGGAAGCACGTAAGGGATCCTTCCGACAGCTCCGTGGTCCTGGAACATGACCGCAGCCCAGACCTTGTCTTCCGGGCCTTTTTTATCGAACAGCTTAATCCCTTCGGGTGCGGTTTCCTCTGTACTCTCAGGCAGCGTAAATATCGCTCCCTGAGCCACTCCCGCGTTATTGTATCCGCAGTCGTCGTCAAGTATTATCCTGTGCTCGAAGGGTCCGTTGAGAGAATCGGACCGGTAGCAGACCTCACGCCTGCGACCGTGGCCGTCTCTGGGCCATTCGATCATGAGCACATAGTAGCGCCCGTCGATCTTATATGCATGGGAGCCCTCCGCCTTCAGACCCATGTTCTCGGATTCCGTCGTGAACAGAAGCCTGTCGGGGCCGCCGTTCTTCAGGCTTCTCATATCTTCGGAGAGCTCTGTGATATATATCTCGTGATTCCCGTAGATTATGTACCTGCGCCCGTCGTCGTCAATGAGGAGCGACGGGTCGTGCATGTACTTCGGGAGCAGATAGCGCTCCCATTCCGGGCCTTCGATGTTCCTTGTGCGGAAAATGTAAGCGTGGTGATCGTCATTGCTGTTGAAGAGACAGTAATACCACTCTCCGTCCTTTCTCAGAGATGCCGCCCAGCTGCCCTTTCCGTATATATTCTGTCCGTTTTCGAGATTGTTCCCGTCCTTTTCGCTGAGCCTGTCAAAGCAGTAGCTGACTGTCTCCCAGTGCTGCAGGTCATAGGATTTCATGATGGGACAGCCCGGCATCGAATGCATGCTCGTGGTCACCATATAAAATGCGTCATCCACGCGGATAACATCGTTATCCGGAAAATCTGCCCATATGACGGGATTCTTGATCGTTACCATTTTACAGCCTTTCGGTTCTTATTGCTTATTCTTCGTCTTCTTCCTCGTCTTCGGCCGCGGCCTGCGCACGCTTCTCCTTAAGCTTCGCGATGTCGTCCTTTGCCTTTGACGCGGTCTCCTTAATGTGTCCGGCCATACCGGAGATCCTTGATTTAATGCCTTCCTTGCCGCCGAGCTTCGAAAACGCCTTGTCCACGCCGCTGAGGCCCAGGAGCTTCAGGTTGCGTCCGATATCCTCTTTATTCAGCAGATTAACGATGGCTTCGGCCATATCGATAGATATCTTGCCTCCGGACATGCATGCTACCGAGTGGAACGGCATCTCATTGATCATGGCGATGAACATTCCGCTGTTTTCTTTCTTAACTACGCCCTTGCTCTTCTCGGCAAGCTCGATAAGTTTGATGATGCGTGCGCCCCACTTGGTGCTCCTTGCATCTTCAATGGTCGAGTTAATGGTGAACGGATCGTCCGCGCGTCTTACGCTCTCGGGGATCGGTCCGCAAAGGAGCTTCTCGAACTCACTGTCGGAAACGCTCGAAGGATCGCCGAAATAATAGGTCGGGAGCTCGTCTCTCGTGTACTGCCAGATATCGTACTCCTCATGGTTGAACCAAACATCTCA
>CAMZAI010000092.1 GCA_947304065.1 uncultured Clostridia bacterium
ATACCGGCCTTTAAGGACCTCGCCTTCATATCATGCCAGCCCCTGATGAGACTCTCATCGGCAAACTTAAGTGCCGGGCAGAGCTCATTCTTCTTCACGCTGAGTTCTGCCAGATGCAGATATGCCTGTCCCGCGGTCTCAGCACTCCACGCCGCCTTAAAGAACGCGTCGCAGGCCTCGTCGTTCCTTCCGAGCGTCTCGAGCGCCAGACCGAGGTTAAAATACGCTTCTCCGTAATAAGGATTCGGATTGCGCCAGGTCTGCTTCTTTATCGCTGCCTCGAAATAAGGGATGCTCTCCTCCGGCTGCGCGTTTCTCAGCAAATACAGACCGTACGCGTTATTGAGCCTGATGTCGGTCGCGTCGCGCTTGAGCCCCTCCAGATAATAATCCGAGGGCAGGAACGTCGCGTGTCTGTACTGCTCAAGATGCTGTCCCGCAAGATAGAGCTCTTCGAGTGAATCGATCTCTTCGGGCGCTTTCAGCGCCTGCGCGGGCTCGGGGATAGGCCTGTTCTGCCTGATGTACTCATCGTAGCCGCAGAGCAGTCTTCCGTCCTTGTCGCGCACCTCGATCCTGTATTCTCCGGGAACCGGAAGCGTATCCCGAAACGCCTTCACGGGCGAGAGATCCGCCTTTTTCTTATAAACTTCTTTTCCGCCCGCGATCACGCTGATCACGGCGCCCGGATAAATGCCCGTCGAATATACGGTAATGCGCGCCGAAGCCGCCTGCTGCCGCATTTTCTCATTTGCCTCGCGGCCGTACGCGAACGGATCCGCTTCGATCGCATTGCCTTTTTTGTCAATAAATGCGAGGCCCAGGATCACGTCCTTCGTTGCGTTGCTTACCCTGCCGACCGACTTGTAGGGCATGAAGTACTGGACAAAATTCTTCTCCTCACCGGGCTTGAGCCATGTGAAATCGGGCTGATTGTCGCAGTATACGCCGGTCATCAGCTCAATGTAAGGTCCGTCCTCATCGGTCAGGTTCTTGTCCCAGGTCTTTCCGAAATTGCCGCAGCCCCATGTCCACTGCTTCTTGCCGGGGCTGATGTGATGATCCGCCACATGCAGGAGTCCCGCGTCTCGTCCCTCGTCGAAATTGCCGACGAAATCAAAATCGGAATGCGCCGCCATATACGAGGTGGGAACCCTGATGTTTTTATAGCGCGAGATATCGACGCCTGCGGAATAATCCGCCTTGTAGTATTCACCCGTTGCGATCGGGAAAGTCGAGACCGCACGCTTTCCGTGGTCCATTACCGCGTTCACATCGGGCGGGAATACGGAAAATGTATCGTCGTTGACCGTGACTGCGGGATTGGCCCACCAGAGGAAGGTCTGCGGATATTCCGTCGGGTTGAAGAGCCGGCCTTTGATCTCGATGTAAGCCTTGTCGGGATACAGAGTGATCGACGCGTTTCCCTTGGTGCCGTTGATGCGGTCGGTCTCGCCGATGATCACTGTAGCCGAACCGTCCTCATTCTCGCGGATCGTATGATCGACAGGCATGAAGGTCGACGGTCTGTGATGCTGGGGCCAGTTAAACTCGATGCCGCCGCTGATCCAGGGACCGGTAAGGCCCACGAGCGCGGGCTTGATCACATGATTGTAATATACGAAGTCATAATTGTTTGTCTTATCGAGAGCGCGCTGGATACGCCCTCCGAGCTCGGGAAGGATCATGACATAGAGATAATCGTTCTCAAGTATGACGGCATGATACTCCACATCCTCCTTTTCCTCGCTGATCTTCTCACAGATCGGCAGCGGATAAACCTTGCCCGTCGAGCCCTGATATGCTCTTTTTTCTATGAAAAGGGGGTTCTTCTCAAGCTCCCCCGTGCGATAGGTGGGGATCGTGACGATCTCCTCACGTACCGTAGCCCTGTTCATATAAATACCTCCTGCCCTTTTTTCCCTAAAATCGTATATCATAGACCGGCTGTACTTCAATACTCACCAATCCGTCCGTATTATCTTTTTCTTCTCCGCCCGCAGACTCTACGGTAATGAGCGCATTCTTCCCCATCGGAGAGATACGGAGTGTCAGCGGATCATTCAGCTTACATGCGTGCTCTTTAAGTCCGATCTCCCAGATATCGCCGTTCCAATAGTTGTCGCTTATCATTTCATCGCCTGCGAAAAGCTCCGCGACATCTCCTGAGTATTTTATGCGCAGGCGCATATCCTTAACCTCGTTAATATTCTTTGCAGTCTCATCGGAGAACCTGATCCCGTAACGCATAACTCCGGCTGTGCCTGACGAAGAGCATATCCCGGCCGTTACTTCCGCCTTTATCTCTTTGGTTTCAATAAGATACTCTCCGAGTATACCGCCGCCGGCTTTCTTCACAGCTTTTTGCGAATCTGCAAAAAGGTCCGCCGGATATGTCTGAATAAGGTTCGAGGCCTTTACGGTCTCAAGCCTTAATCCGCCCTGTTCGTCTTCAAGGAGCGCCGCATCGGTAAATACCAGACCTCCGTTTTCCAGAAGGTACATGCAATCGGCCAGACTGCGCGAAACAATAAGGATATCGATCTCACGCCCGTTCCCGGCTGCGGTCAGTATCCTGCAGTTTTCGCAGCTTTCGCTGACATCGACTCCGTCCGCGAACCTGAACGTACCGTCCATGCCTTCCGGCACCATGAACACATAGGTCGGCTTCCCGCCGGCCACTGTGCGCAGAACCGGCTGCGCGTTCGCCTGCTTTAAAAGTATCCCGTCCAGTTCGAGGTTAAACGGAAGGATCGCATTCTCCTCCGCCGCAATTGAAATGTCAAAGTCTATCGTCTCACCCGCAAGGGAAATGCTCACTTTCTCATGCTCTTTCGCCTTCATCCGGCTGTGGTCCTGATAATTGTTCACAAAGAGGAACCCGCTCCTGCCGTCGCTGCGGACCGCAAAGCGCAGAGTCTCCGCATCGTTCGGATCGATCTTCGACGCTCCCTCGGGCAGCACCGTCTCCATCGGCGCGAGCTTCTCCCCAAAGAATCGTGTAAAACAGTGAATGCTCTTTAAGCGTCTGAAAGACTCCCTGATCTGCCCGTATTCGCCTATCGCGGCCTGGAAATCGTAAGAAAGCTTCGTGACCTGCGACTCATTCATGTATGTACCGTGCCTGCCTATCTGATTGGTCCCGCCGTGGTACATATAGTAGCCTATGAAATTGCATCCGGAAGCCAGCTTGATATTCGCCAGCGCATCAACGCTCCTGCCCGGGAATGCGGCCCTGAAAGCGTAGCAGCTCATCATGCCTGCGCCCATCTCGCAGCACGCATAGGGGCGCTCGGAAGGCCTGTATGCGGGTTTAAAATCATCGGCGCAGACTGCGCCGTCGCGGTGATAATCCTCGTAGACAAATACTTCCGTCGCGGGGTGCTCCCCGGTCTTAAAATAGAATATCCAGGGCCTGTACGCATAACCGCCCCAGAGAGGCATAACGCGCGGGGAATAAGCCGCTCCGCCCCACGCCGTGCCCGTAAAGAACGCGGGCTCAATCCCGGCTTTCAGCGCCAGCTCGCGCAGCTTCAGGATATACGGTTCTCCGTCGCGTCCCGCATTGATCCATTCGTTCGAGCTGCCAACGGTCATTTCCCATTTTGCCGAGGAATGCATGTACTCGTTGTCGAGCTGGACCGCGATCACGGGCCCGCCGTCCTTATAATACAGCCCGACAGTCTGTTTTCCTATTTCACGGTAAAGCCGGTCAACATATACCAGAAATCCCTCATCGAGACTCCTGACCTCAAAGGGCTTGCCGAACAGCCAGTCGGGAAGTCCGCCGTTCCTGACTTCTCCGTGGGCAAAGGGACCGATCCGGAGTATCACAAAAAGACCGTGCTTCGCGCACAGCTCCGTAAAGCGCCTTAAATCCCTGCGGCCCGTAAAGTCAAAGCAGCCTTCCTCTTCCTCGTGATGGTTCCAGAGCACATAGGTCGAGACGATATTGATCCCGCCCATGCGCAGCTTGATCAGCTCATCCTCCCAGCGTTCGGGGACCATCCTGCTGTAATGAAATTCACCGGAAACCGCAAAATACGGCTTCCGGTCCTTTTCCATGTAATAGTTGTTAAACGATATCTCTCCGCCTCCGGCCGAACGCCCCGTAAAATCCTCTCCGAGGTCATACAGCGGCTGCGGTTTAAAGTCTCTCAGATCGACAGAATAACCCATACAAAACTCCGTTGTTCAGTACTTTTACGATTCCCGGCCGTAACCGGACCTCAGGACTGTCTCTCCAGCGCCCATTCAAGTCCTGCTGCCAGCTGAGCTCTCCAGAATACCATATCGTGCACACCGGGGCCGGTAAAGAAGGTCACGGGATAGCCGATCGAATCGAGATATGCCTTGAACTGTCTGTTGGGTTCGATCAGGAAATCCTCGGTGCCGCATGCCATGTAGAGCTCGGGCTTTTCCGCTCCCGTATCGATCAGGCGCTTTGCGAGCACCTCGGGATTGATGTCGGTCTTGTCCGCCTTTTGCAGATCTCCTCCGAAGGTATGCTCATAATAGTCGTAATTGGCCATGAATTCCGGGTCTTCGCGCTTCATGTTCTTCAGTCCGTTCACGATCAGTGCCGAAGAGAGCGCTATCGCCTTTGAAAATGTCCCGGGGAACGAGAGCGCGGTATGTATCGTGCCGAAGCCGCCCATCGACAGGCCTCCGATCATATTGTCCTCGCGTTTGTCCGAAACATTGAAGGTTTTATGCGTATACTCGACAAACTCGCGGCCCACATACTGCAGGTACCTGTAGCCGGTCTCGGGCCAGTCGAGATAAAAGCTGTTGTCGCCGTTGGGCATGAAGAAATTCACATTGAAGCGGTTCGCGAGATCCTGCAGCGGCGCGCCGTAAAGCCAGTCGGTATCGCATCCGCTGTAGCCGTGGAGCAGATATACATTCTTCGCGGGCCGCTTAAAATGCGGGTTCGTGTCGACGCCCCACTGGCAGTCGTTTGAGAATACCGCGCAGAAATGCACCGGTCTTGCGAGCTCCTTCGAGAAAAACGTCATGCTGTTGATCACTGCCATAAATAATACCTCCTTGAATTAGAATCCTTTTCTTTCTTTAGCTTTTTCTATCAGGGCAAAAGCCTCGTTCATCGCATCCTTAAGATACTCCGTCTCCCACTCTCTGCCCACTTTTTCCTGCTTTTTGATGTCCGCCCAGGCTTTGAGCAGCTCCTCTTCCGAAGCGAATTTCATGTCCCCGAATACGTGAGGGTGCCTGCGTATCATTTTCTCGCAAACGGTTTCTGCCACGTCCTCGAGCGTGAAAAGCCCTTCCTCCTCCGCAATGACCGCGTGGAACACAACCTGCAGCAGAAGGTCGCCGAGCTCTTCCTTAAGGTTCGCGGAGTCGCCTGTTTTCTCAAGGATATTGATCCCGCCGATCACCTCCGCGGCCTCCTCGATGCAGGTCGGTTTGAGGCTCGAATGGGTCTGGACCTTGTCCCATGCACAGCCGTCCTCACTCCTCAGTTTCACAACGATATCTTTTAATCTCTCTATTTCGGACATACAAACACCTCCGCCGGACAGTCTTACCATTCAAGTATAATCCTCAAAGCCCTTCTTGTCGAGAGAACGGTCATCATACAAAAAACGCCCGGACAAAGCCCGGACGCCTTTTGATCATATATGCAAAAATGGTTTCACTGTACGTAATATTATTTTACCCGCTTGAAATTCACGCCTTCGTCGAGACCCGACTTTTTAAGGAGTTCCACAACCTTTTTGTAGGTTTCCTTATCGGCTTTGATCTTGAATACAGCGCCTTCGGCAATGCCCTTGAACGCGTTCTTCGATACCGACTCGAGGCTTGCTCCGTAGATCACTATCTCGGAAAGCTTTGAATCGCCCCTGAATGCATTCTTTCCGATGGCTGTGATATTCTTGCCGATAACGGCTTTCTCAAGCTTTGCATTATTTCTGAATGCATTCTTTGCAATCTTCGTTACGTTGTAGGTCTTGCCGTCTATGGCAACCGACGCGGGAACCTTGATCGAAGCGGCACCTGTCTCAAGCGCCGTCAGTATAAGGCTGCCGTCCTTGTTAACTGCGTACGACCTCTTTGTCTGAGTTCCGCCGGCCTTGTTCTGCTCTACCGTGATCGAGACGCTGCCCTCAGCATCGGTCTCGACAGTCCTTACATAGACATTGCCCGCTTTGGTCGTCTTGATGACACTTGCGACCTCAGATCCGTCCGCATTCACGGTACGGATCTCTTCGACCTTTGTACCGTTTTTCTTGGTATGCTCCTCTTTAGTGGTCGTGCTTTCGCCGGTGCTGTCATCATTTGTTTCTCCGACAGCGCCTTCCGGGGTCTCAACATCATCGATCGCTACAGTCTCGGGCTCTTCGGTGTCCTCCTCGAACTGAGGAATGATTATCACCGGAACCACAGGCTGCGGAACAGGAGTCGCAGGATCGGGCGAAGGAGTCACAGGATCAGGTGACGGCGTTGCGGGATCGGGTGTTACAGGATCAGGGGAAGCCGTAACAGGCTCTTCTTCGGGGAAGGTGTAGTAATACCAGCCGTCCCTGCCGTCTGTGCCGCCGCTGCCGCCGGTTATGGTATTGTATCCGCCGTAATATACGTTATAAGGCGTATCGCCGTTTGTAATATTAAGCGCAAACGGATCCGTATTCAGACGGACTGCCGTCTCATCTTCCATTTCCGTTCCGAAGAAATAGCTGTTGAGGTACTTCGCGCTCCTCGTTCTCTGCTCGGAATCATTTCCGTGAGGATCCGAAGGCTTAAGCGCGCGGTAGTTGAATTTAACCAGATCGTCTGCGGTATAGCCGAGTGTATTGTATACGCTCTTTGCGACCTCAGCGCTCAGCGCGTCGGCCTCGCAGCCGTCGTTATAATCGTTTGTGGTGTTTTCGATGATTATGGCACGGGGTGCCAGCGTAGCGATCAGATCGGTCTGATCGTAGGGCAGTCTGTTTCCGAAACCGTATGCGCCGTCCTCATAGCCGTAGAAATCGAAAGGCTTAAGGAAATGGCGGAAAAGTTCGGTCTCGCGCACACGGTTGTGCCTGATACTGTTTGCCATCATCTCTGTGCCCGATGCGGTCTGAGCGTTGGGTACATTGGCGTCCTGCGACGCAAAAGGTGTTCCCGTGAAATCATACTGATGCCCGGTATAAACCAGTCTCCATGCAGATGCTCCCGAAGCCCCCGATGCGCCCGGTATGCACACATCTATTCTGTCGTCGAATACTCCCGCAACAAAAGCGTATTTGCCGTTTATCGAGAAACCGGTTACGGCAAGCTTTTCAGGGTCGAGAGACGCCATAGCCTTTACCGCGGTCTCGTCACTGCTTGCTTTTAATGCCTCGAGGGCATCGATAACGCGTGTCGCAGCCCATGCGGCCGCCATCTCGTTGCTGACCTCGCCGAGTGCCTCGACGCCGTTTCTGTGGTAAGGATACAGTTCGTAGAACGCGCCTGTTCTGTTGCCCCATGCGTATTCGTTGGTTCTGGTATCGGATACTACCGAAGGGAGGGAAACAACCGCGATCCCCTGCTCGAGATATGCGGATATCTCTCCGTCGTAACTGAGCAGGATCGGGATCTGTCTGCCCTCGTTGCCCGAAGCAGCGAGCTGCTCTGCTGTGGGATATGAGATATCAAAGCTGATGTCCTTCGTTACGGAACCTACGGTAAGCTGCATCTTTACGGTTGCGGCAGAGGACGTATAGGTTCCTAAAGGATTTCCCCAATAGTCGGTATAAACAACTTTTCCCTTGCTGTTTATCCTGCTCTTTTGCTCACCTGCTTCATGATATTCCACCGTATAAGCGGCGCTGTCCGGTGCTCCCGGCTTATAGCCGTACTCGTAGAACTGAGCCAGGTCAAGTATCTCTGCGCGTCTTTCCGCCCAGTCATCGGCATTCTTTACGAGTCTGTCAGTTCCGAAGAACTTATAAGGATTCGGAAGTGTATATACCGAAGGCAGTTCAGCGGGATCGGGGTACTTTGTATCGCCCCAGCGCAGTCCGTAGAATGCCGCTTCGATCTCAGCTGCCAGCGCGTCTGCCTCTGCTTTTCCGATCGCGTCCAGATCGGCAGCCTTAGCCTTTGCCACAGCCGCGTCAAGTACCGCCTGACTATCCGCAGTGTATACGCCCTTTGCGAATGATGCCGAATCGATATAGCGCAGCAGAGTCGATATCCTCCAGGTGCTCTTTGCGAAAGCGTCGGTACCGTTCCATCCGGTGAGCACTACATTGCCCCAGTCCACCGAATTTGTGTGCTCATGATCGATCTTGGTATAGACCGCATCCTGGGAATGGCTCCAGAAAATATCTCCGAGCTTTATTGTCTCATATACCGGTTCCTGTACGGTGATCGCGCTGCCCGTTGCGGGAACGGAGATCGCCGAACCTGAAGCCGGCTCGGGCGCGGGAACGTCCTTATAGCCTGTAATTACATTCTGATAATCATTTATCTTTATTTCCACGCCGAAGGTAAGGCCATTACCGGCATTTGTGCTGTCAACGTTTTCTATCTGCAGGCCCACTTCGACCGTATAACCGATCTCTTTGCCTTCTCCATCCAACAAGGGACTTACCGCATATCCCCTGATCCTGTCCATGTATTCGGGATGCTCGGGATCTCCCAATGGCGAGCCCAGAGACGGGATATTGCTGCTGTGATAGTAATAGAGATGTCCGTCTGCGCCGATCGTAACTACACCCTGGGTATCGGTCTCATATACGACCTTCGCGTTATGCAGGTCGAATCCGAGCTCGATACTGTCGCCCGGGTCTACGGGCGTAACCGTAGTTTGCCAGGTAGTCCAATCGGTAGAAGTCTTGACTTCCTTTGCGGCTATTGCGGGATTTGCTGTCGCTCCGCCTGTTCCCGTAGTCCTGATAACATCCGCATCATATACATCGATGCCGAGATAAAGCACCGGACCGTCCCATACGGCACGGAGCTCACCGTGTGTTTCTTTTCCGCTTTCGTATGCATGCTGTGCGGATGCCGCCTTGACATTTGCGATCTCCGATACCGGTGCCGAAGCATATGAAGCCTCGTCCAGTTTTCCGTCGATCACCATGCTCTCAGATGTGAATACCGCGTCCAGATCCTTCTGCGGATACGCATCGGGATCGTAAGCTCCCCGGTATTTGATGATGTGACTGTTGTTTTCCGCCGCTTGGGCCTTTTTCCCCTCAAACGTGGGCAAAGCCATTAAAAAAGCGAGCAGGAACGCTATAACCCTGTAAGTATTTCTCCTCATACCTGTCCTCCATTTTTTACTTAATTGCGGACACGCTCCGCCGAACCGGACAAGAAATCAGTATCTTGCCCGATGTTTTGCGGCATATGTCTTTGTCGGTCCCGGACCCCAAAAAGATCCGGTCAAAAAATGAAGCAGTGTACACTTTTTCCCATATGGTTATCTTCGTACCTTGAAGATAGCATCATAAAAAATCACGGTCAATAAGACCGTGATAAGTCCATAAATATTCAGTTAAAAGCACTTTTCTGACGGCAAAAAATCTGTAGTCTGCCTTCCTTCGTCAGACCTTTCCCTTCTGTTTTTTGAACTGCGTGGGCGAGAGTCCGACTGTCCTGCGGAAACAGTCCTTGAAATAATTGGCGGAGTTAAAGCCGCATTTCTGCGCTATCTCGGTAACGGAGTCATCTGTCGTGAGCAGCATCTGGCTGGCCTGCCTGATCCTTATATTGATTACGAAATCACGGAAATTCGAGCCGGTCACGCTTTTGAACTTGCGCGAAAAATACGTGGGCGCGAGATTGATGCTCTCTGCCGCCTCCTCGAGAGTGATCGGTCTGGCATAGTTCTCCGAGATATATCTGATCACGGCTTCGATATCCCTGCCGAAGCTGTCATTGCTGCGCACGAAATCATTCATGACCGTGCCGCGGCGCACCAGGTCTATCAGAAACTGCTTCATGAACAGCAGCAGTATCTCTGAGGTATATCCGTCGGGCATATTATTCTCCGAGAGCATGGCTCTCAAAGTCCTCTCGATCACGGCTTTGGCCTTAAGGCTGAACGACAGCTTGCAGGATGAGCCCATAAAAGCATCGGTATCGGCATGCTCCTTCCACCATTCCCCGTCGATCAGCTCCCGCTTAAAATAGATGACGATGCGTTCGCACGGTACCTTGCCCTGATAGCTCGTGCTGTGTCTGTCACCGGGGTGCACGATGAACATATTGCCCGCTTCGAGATGATATATCCTTCCCTCGGTCATATATCTGCAGCTGCCCGCCTTCAGATAAAAGAACTCATAGTACTCGTGCGAATGCTGATAAGACATAGCGAAATTGGGCACGCGGACCTGCTTTTCCACGTATACCCTGGACCCTTTTCCGCTTCCGGAATACTCCTGTGCCATGGCAGCCTCCTCTTTCATCTCGCGTACAGCTTCGCCGACTGAGGGCATTCGCTTATCACACAAAACGCCCGGACCGCAAAGTCCGGACGCTGTATTAATCATAAAATCTTTAGTGAGTGATAACCTGCTCGCTCTCCTTATCGAAGATGTGCATCTTGGAAAGGTCGAACGCAACTCTGATCTGGTCGCCGGGACGAGCGGTCGTACGAGGATTAACTCGTGCGGTGATCTCGTACTGGTCAACATCAAGATACAGGAATACTTCTGCACCGAGAAGCTCGTATACACG
>CAMZAI010000093.1 GCA_947304065.1 uncultured Clostridia bacterium
TTCGCGATAAAGGCGACGAGTACTGATCCGGCCACATTTTTTAAGATAAAAATAAAAAAATTAAAGTATTTACAACCGCATTATTTCGTATATAATAATCTCCGTCAAAGGACAGAGATCGCAGATCTTCTCCTTTGGACGGAAAACAACAATAGAACCGGAATGAGCCGTAAGCTTATTCCGGCGATGACAATAGACCAAAGGTCTATTGTAGTGTCAGAGTAGAAACGACGCGTTAAGTGCCTCCGGATGGGAAGTCGCCGGTGGACGAAGGCTTACGCCGCGGTGTCGTTTCGCATCCGCTGTCACAAAATAGAGTATTATGCTCCTATCAGTGACGGCTCCTCTACAGTCTCACCGAAAGGAGCTTTTTTAATGCAGCACAACAGACATTTCACAGTAATCCAGCTGGTTGTCGACGCAATGCTCTGCGCGGTCTGCGCGGTCCTCGGATACCTCGCGATCGACCTTACCAGCATCAAGATCACCTTCGAGAGCCTCCCGATCCTCATCGCGGCCCTTCTGTTCGGACCCGTTGACGGCATCACGGTCGGCGCCGTAGGTACTCTCATCTACCAGTATCTGCGTTACGGTTTTACCGCAACGACCTTCCTCTGGATGCTTCCCTACATCGTGCTCGGATTCATTGCGGGCTTCTATGCTAAGAAAAAGAACTTCCGCATGAACGCCACGGAGCTCGGAGTGCTCACCGTTATATGCGAGCTGGTCGTAACTCTGCTCAATACGCTCGTTATCCTGATCGACAGCAAGATCTACGGCTGGTATTATCCCACCCTCATCACGGGTTCACTCGTGATCAGACTCGTTGTCTGCATCGCCAAGGCGATCGTATTCGGCGTGATCCTCTACCCTCTGCTCACCGCGATCAGGAAGAACAGCGGACTTAAATTTTCATCCGCCCAGTCCCGTCCAGTAAAGCCGGAGGTATCGGAAAAATGAATGCAGCAGAAGCAATATCATACATAGAGAATTACACCTGGAGCACCACCAGGCTCGGCTTAGAGCGCACCTGCGAACTGCTCTCGATGCTCGGCGATCCCCAGAAGAAGCTGAAATTCGTGCATGTTACGGGCAGCAACGGCAAGGGCAGCACCTGCGCTATCCTTGAGTCGATCCTGAGAAAGGCCGGCTACCGCACGGGTCTTTACACTTCGCCCTATCTTGTGCGCTTCAACGAGCGCATAAAGGTCAACGGACGCGATATCCCCGACGAGGCTCTCGCTTCGATCACTTCACAGGTCAGGGCCTTTGCGGACGTGATGTACGACCATCCGAGCCAGTTTGAGCTCGTGACCGCCATCGCGATGGAATATTTCTACGAAATGCAGTGCGACATCGTGATCCTCGAGGTCGGAATGGGCGGCGCGCTGGACAGCACAAACGCCATCGACGCTCCGGAAGTAGCGGTGTTTACCAATATCGGACTTGAGCACACCGAGTATCTCGGCAATACCATCGAGGAGATCGCCGCGACAAAGGGCGGCATCATAAAGCCCGGCTGCGACTGCGTGGCCTATGACGGCCCCGCTGCCGCCACCTCGGTCCTCCGTTCCATCTGCCTTGAAAAGAACGTTCCGTTCCTGCTTGCGGATTTTAAGGCGGCCGAGCCCATCTCCCATTCACTCGGCGGACAGACGCTCTCTTATAAAGGCAAGGTGCTTTCGTTCCCGCTGCTCGGCAGCCATCAGATAAACAATCTCTGCGTGGCGCTCGAGACCGTTTACGTACTTAAAAAGCGCGGCTGGTGCATACCCACGCACGCTATAGAGGAAGGCGTGGCTGATGTAAGCTGGCCCGCGAGATTCCAGGTTCTTTCGACCGAACCGCTCTTCATCCTCGACGGCGGCCACAATCCGCAGTGTGCCGAGGCCATGGCGGACATCCTCGACGATTATCTTCCCGATCAGAAGGTCACATTCATCATGGGCGTTCTCGCCGACAAGGATTATGCTTCGATGCTCGATTCGGTATGCCCTCACGCGGCCCGCTTCGTGTGCCTGACTCCCGAGAGTCCGCGCGCGCTTCCCGCTTCACGTCTTG
Source organism: uncultured Clostridia bacterium (assembly GCA_947304065.1). GTDB lineage: Bacteria > Bacillota > Clostridia > Lachnospirales > Lachnospiraceae > RUG11977. Next base: position 2,062 of record CAMZAI010000093.1, read on the forward strand.
CCGAGATCATACGCGCCCGCGGTTTTGAGGCCGAGGTCTGCGATACCGTTTCGGAAGCCGTCGATAAGGCAAAAGAAAAAACCGAACCCATAGTAGCGTTCGGTTCTCTGTATATGTCAGGTGCTGTTCTCAGATACTTTGAGGAGCGTCATTGACCGACCGTCTTCTTCAAAGTACTTCCGGGCTTTCCAAAAGCCCTGTGATGGTAATAGATGCAGGCTCTGCCGTTGTACTTCGCCTCGTAGAGCGATTTGTCGGCTTCCTCGCGGAGCTTCTCGAAAGTAACGCTCTCCGAAGCCTGCGCGCATGCAACGCCCATGCTGACCGAAACATAAGGATTAAAGTTCGTGTCGGCGTGGGGGATCTTCAGCGAATCGATCGATTTCTTCAGATCGAGCGCCCACTTTACGGCGAGCTTCGGCTCAATGCCGGTCAGCATAACCAGGAATTCCTCACCGCCCACTCGTGCCGCATAATCCGTGCGGCGCTTTACATTTCTGCGGATGGCTGCGGTAACCTTCCTGATGCATTCGTCACCTGCGGCGTGTCCGTAGGTGTCGTTATATTTTTTGAAGTTGTCGATATCGATCATCATGATCGCCACGTGAGCCTTCTGTCTGATGCAGTAAGGCCAGATGTTCTCCGTGCGGCGGTCGAGTCCGCGGCGGTTGAGCAGCAGCGTCATCGGATCCGTCTCGGCCTCCGAGAGCGCCGAATCAAGGCGAAGCTTGTAGTCGAGCTTGCGGATCGTGTTGGAATAAAGGGCTAACGAAAGTCCGAGTCCCATGATGCCGATCGTGATCAGCGCCGTATTTGTGGCTGCCGGAAATCCCCTGCCCCATGCGAGTATGACCGCAGGCAGCAGATCTATCGCCCAGACGACCAGAAACAGCTCGGGACGAAGTACGGGAAGACAACCGATGACTATCATAACGATCCAGTAGAAAACTATCGCAGCGGCGTCCGAAGTCGCCTTAAACGCGAAATTGTAGAGGATCGCGGAGAATACGAAAAGATAGAGATAACAGACCTTATCGAACAGATCCGTGCGGTGTGTCCTGGTCGTAAAGAGTACCGCGGCCGCACTCAGCAGAAAGATGAAAGTTGTGGTAAGGAAAGCAAAGGTCTGATAGCTTCCGGGAAGGACATGGATCCCGAACAGTTTGAAGACAGCAAAAAACAGGAGCACACCCGCTGCCCCAAAAATGTTGAAGATATAAAGCCTGCCCATATTCAGGCGATCTGTAACGGATTTGCCTGCGTTCTTGTCGAAGAGCGGCATATCCGGGAACAAATTCTCCAGCATGCTGACCCCTTTGCCGATCCAAAAAATACACTGAAATCAGTATAGCAAAAGCGGTCCCAAACCGCAAGAACTATTTGATTTTATACAATATCTAGTATAAGATATTTACGAAAGCTTCTATACATAGTAATTTTAGGAGGTTCTGATGCCTGACAGGATTGAAGAGATTTTAAAAGAAATACATGTGATGTTTGCTAAATGTGAAGCTTACGGCAATTCTCCGGATCTCGTCATAATTTCGAAGTCGGAGCTCTTTGAGCTGCTTGAAAAACTCAACGAGGGTATCGACGAAGTGCTCGACCAGTACGAGGCCACGACGCGCAGCCGCGAACGCGCCCGTATCGAGCAGGATAAGCAGGCGGCGGAGACCGTTGCGCGCGCAAAGCTTGAAGCCGACGACGTACACGCTGCGGCTTCGTTATATACCGACACCATGCTCGAAGACCTCAAGCAGATCCTTGAGGCCACAAAGAGCCGCATAAAGGACGACATGCTCGACATGCTCGCCAACATCGAACTTCAGGAAGATGTCCTCGACCGCAACAAGGAAAGCGTAAAGGAAGGCCTCGCGGAGCTCCACGACAGCGAGATGTACCTCAACGCCCTTACGCAGCTTCGCAAAAAGGCCGAGGAAAAGCGCAAGTTCGGTGATCAGGCAGAGCTTCTCGCAGGTCAGGAAGAGAATATCTTCGAAGAGCAGGATAAGGAAAAGCAGGCGCAGAAGCTTCAGATCAGGATCGATAAGCCCGGCGAGAATACCGGAGTGACATATTCCACGAGATTCAACAGAAACAAGAAGAAAAAGAAGAAGAGCGGCAAGGGAGGCTCCGATGCGGCCCGCGAAGGCGAGCCCGAGGGCTTAAAGGCCGATTCCGACCATATCCCCGGCATGGAATACAGCGCGGACGACTTCGATCTCGACAGGGAGTACGAGGAATGGAAGGCTGCCGAGGAAGGCGATGATCTCGACCACAAGCCCGAGAAAAAAGGTTTCGGAAAAATGCTCGAATCTTTATTCGGTAAAAATGAAGAATAAAACAGGCGATGCCATAAGACACGGGGACGGTTCTTATGTCCCGACAAAACGTCGGATATAAGAACCGCCCCCGTGTCTTTATATCACACTTTAAATCTGTAACTGTCGCCCCAAATGGTTTAAATATACTGAGGGTTCGAAGTGTCCGCTTCAATTTTTTCGCGAATCTTTTTGATGTGGACTGTAACAGTCGCGATATCTCCGATGGATTCCATATCCCAGATCTCGCGGAACAGCTCGTCCTTTGTGTATACATGGTTCGGGTTCGAAGCCAGGAATGTGAGAAGGTCGAATTCCTTCGTGGTAAAAGGCTTCTCCTCGCCGTTGATGAATACTCTTCTTGCGGTCTTGTCGATGCGGATGCCCCTGATCTCGATCACCGCGTTTTCCTTAACGGGGCTTCCGAGCAGACGCTCATAACGTGCAAGATGTGCCTTTACGCGCGCAACGAGCTCGCTGGGGCTGAAAGGCTTTGTCATGTAGTCGTCGGCGCCGAGTCCGAGACCGCGTATCTTGTCGATATCGTCCTTACGTGCCGAGACCATCAGGATCGGCACATCTTTTTTCTCCCTGACCTGCTTGCAGATCTCGAAGCCGTCGGTTCCGGGCAGCATCAGATCGAGCACGATCAGGCTGTAGTCCTGTCCGAGCGCCATCTCAAGGCCCTTGCTTCCGTTGGGCTCGATATCCACTTCAAATTCCGAAAGCTCAAGATAGTCCTTTTCGAGCTCGGCGATCTCTATCTCATCTTCAATGATCAGTATTTTTTTCTTCATCGTTATTCCTTCCTGCCGTCTTTTCCGGCTGTGGATCATTCTTCGGAAGCGCGCTGTATTCGGCGTCTTCCACTTCTTCGCATATCGTATTGTTCTCAGTGTAGATCGGGAGCGTAAAGAAGAAGGTGCTGCCCTCTCCGGGCGTACTCTCCGCTCCGACCTTTCCGCCGTGGTCTTCGATGATCTTCTTTACGATCGCAAGTCCGAGACCTGAGCCGCCCTTGCGCGTGCCTCTCGACGAATCCGCCCTGTAGAAGCGCTCGAAAATGTGGGCAAGATCGTTCTCAGCGATACCCGGTCCGTTATCCTCGACCTCGATCTTTACGCAGCATTTCAGCGGGATAAGGCGTATCTTTATGCTGCCGCTGGGCTTGTTCATGTATTTGACCGCATTGCCTATGATGTTGTTCACAACGCGGCGCAGCTGCTCGGGATCGGCCTTCACGAGCGTTCCCGCGGGCACCTCGCTGTTAAGCTCCATCGCAATGCCCTTAACCTCCATATCGAGGCTCTGCTCCTCAACGCAGTCCATGAAGTACGCGTTGATATCGAGCTTTCCGAAATTGTACGGAATGATGTTGCTGTCGATCTTCGAGTAAAGGCTCAGCTCGTCGACAAGTACCGACATGTCCGAAGCCTTCGTATAGATCGTGCGGATGTACTTGTTCCGCTTCTCCTCACTGTCCGCGACTCCGTCGATGATACCCTCCGCGTAGCCCTTTATGGCCGTGAGAGGGGTCTTCAGGTCATGCGAGATATTGCTTATCAGTTCTATCGTGTCCTGCTCGTACTTCATCCTCGCGTCGATCTGCTCCTTCAGCCTCACGCGCATCTCCTCGAACTCCTCGCAGAGCTGTCCGAGTTCGTCGTCGGGACTGCCCGAAATGGTGAAATCAAGATTGCCCTGTTTCATGTTCGCGGTCGCCATTCTCAGGACGTTCAGCGGCCGGATCAGGCTCCGGTAGAGCCAAACGACCGTAACGAAAGCCGTAAGCAGGATGATCAGTCCGATCAGAATGATCGTCTGCCTCACCGGCAGCTCCATGCGGGGTACCGAACTGTCGTTGCGGACAACATAATAAATGGTCTCTCCGTCCTCGGTCGACATCGTCCCCTTTTCGAGGTTTCTGTAATTAAAGCCCAGGACCGCCGCCGTTACCGTACCGGCCAGCAATATGGGCACCAGTATAATGATGGCAAAGGCCACCAGAAGTCTTTTCTTTAAGCCCATGAAATGATGCTCCTTTATCAACTTAATGCTAACACAGACGTATTTTCAAGTCCATAAAGATTGTGTTAAACTTTTGGGAAATCATTGGAAAACGCACAAAAAAAGACCCTGACGATGTCAGGATCTTTCAAAAACCGTATTCGGCCGCATTATTCGTTTTTATCGGCGCTGTCGCTGATATTGATGCTTGTGTAGCTTGCTTCAGCACGGGTGTAGCTCGCCGAAACCTTGATAGTGGTGGTCTGTGCCGCAGCTACCGCGGTGCTTCCGCCGTTGTTAGCAGCAACTTCTGTACTTCCGCCGAGGCTTGCGATCCACTCATCGAGTTTCTTATATGTAGCTTCCATGGTCTGGTTCGAGATATCGGGAAGATCCTCTCCCCACTCGATGCCGGCCTGCTTGAAGCCTTCCTTTACCGCCTCGTACATCTGCTGTGCAAGCTCAAGATTGTCTCCCGCAAGTGCTTTCGCAAAGGAAACGATCCTGTCGGAGGTCTGCTCTACGCCCCAGTATCCGTCCTCGGAAATATCTTCCTGCGCCTGAGCGCGGGTCTCCTCATCGACCTCGAGCTTTCTGAACACACTTGCAAGGCCCTCTGAATTCTCGAAAGTTCCGCCCTGCTTTAAGAGCAGCTTCTCGACAAGTCCGCGAAGCTGTGCGGTACGTGCCTCCGCGTCTGCCTTAAGTTTGTCTATTGTCTCATAATCGATCTTGTGGTTTGCGAGCGCCGAAGCCTTATCTTCATCGCTCTTCTCATATACCGCGGCGTCGGTCGATGCCGCAACAGCCGAAGTCTTGGTGATCTCGGCGGAAAAAGTCACATTCTCATAGGATGCGCTCGCCGATGTAATATTAACGTTTGTTCCGGGATTGATTCCGTTCAGTGCCATAAGATAACCTCCTTGTTATGCAAAAAAACCGACGTAAAAAAGACGATACATTCCTTTGTACGGAATATATCGTCATTTTGCTTTAATTTATTAACCCCTGTTTTTAAAAAATCAGAAGACAAGTTCCACGTCTCTGATGAGCACGTCTGTGTAGCTGTAAGATATCTGTTTTGCGGCCTCGGGACGGTCTCCGTCAAAGGTTACGCAGAATACATGGGGATGCATCTCGGAGATGACGCCCTCTGCCACATCGCATCTGTTGCGGCCATGATTCTCTCTGACCAGAACTCTTTTTCCCATGTTGCTGAGTATAAGATTGTAAATATAGCACATATTTGCCGGTTGCCTCATTCCGATTCTCCTCTTCCCTATATTTAGTATGTCGTTAGACCCCTAACTACAAGATATCTTACCATCAATCCTTTAAATTGTCAAAGTGTTTTGAATTTTCAATCACAAAATATGGCTTTTTCAAACAAGTGAAAACACAAAATCTAGTTTTTTAGCCTATTTTCGGGCACTTTGAAAAGAGGTGTCCGGGTATCCCCGGAAAAATTTATTTCCGACTATCGTTTTTGAGAAGAAAAAGGGTAAAGGTCTTCACTTAATTTCACCTAAAAAACGGCTTTCACATTTACACGGAGATAGTTTATAATTAATCAAAAAGAAAGCTACGGAGTGATCGGATTTGGATACTGATGTTAAATATATGAAAAAGGCCCTGGTGCAGGCAAAGCACGCGCTCGAGCTCGGTGAAGTGCCGATAGGCTGCGTGATCGTCTGTGACGGCAAAGTAGTCGGACGCGGCTACAACAGACGCAACACGCGAAAGACCACGCTCGCGCACGCCGAGATCACCGCGATCGACCAGGCCAGCCGCAGGCTCGGGGACTGGCGCCTTGAGGGCTGCACTATGTATGTCACGCTCGAGCCCTGTCAGATGTGCTCGGGTGCGATCGTCCAGTCGCGCATCGACCGCGTCGTGATCGGCGCGATGAATCCCAAGGCAGGCTGCGCGGGCTCGATCCTTGACATCCTGCACATGAAGGAATTCAATCATCAGGTCGAGACGACCATCGGCGTCTGCGGCGAGGAATGCAGCGACATCCTGCAAGTATTCTTTAAGGATCTCCGCGAGCGCAACCGCGCGGAAAAGGCTGCGAAGCGGGCTATGACCGAAGAGGATGCTCTCCGCGATCTGATGGTCAGCCGGGATCTTTCGGCGGCCTCCGGCAAAAGAAAGTAAAGGAGCTTCACAATGCAGATACACGGTTTTGCAAAGCTTACACTGCTTGATTATCCCGGAAAGATAGCCGCCACTGTATTTACCGGCGGCTGCAATTTCCGTTGTCCGTTCTGCCACAACGCGATCCTGGTCCTTAATCCGAATGCGCAGCCCCTGATAGACGAGAATGAGGTCTTAAAGGAGCTCGAGAGCCGCAAAACAAAGCTCGAGGGAGTCTGCATCACCGGCGGAGAACCTACTCTCTGCAGGGATCTGCCCGGTTTTATCTCCAAGATCCGCGAGCTGGGCCTCCTGGTCAAGCTCGATTCGAACGGCACCAACCCCGATATGCTCGAGGAACTGATAGACCGCAAACTGGTCGATCATGTCGCGATGGATATAAAGTCCTCCCCCGAAGGTTACGGAAGAGCCGTCGGACTCAGGGACATGTCTATGGACAATATATTCCGTTCGGTCGACCTGCTCATGCAGAGCGGGATTGAATATGAGTTCCGCACTACTGTTGCAGACGGAATCCATACGGCGGACGATTTCAGAAAGATCGCGGTCTGGATCAAGGGCGCAAAAGCCTATTTCCTCCAGCAATACAAGGACTCCGGCGATCTTATCGCCCCGCAGGGCCTTTCGTCTCCTTCACGCGAGACGCTCGAATCCTACCGAAGCATCCTGCTGCCCTTTGTACCGAACACATCGATCCGCGGGGCAGACTGAAAGGCGGAAACATATGAAATTCAGATACTGTACGGACCGTCTGATCCTGATGGTCGCCGATGAGAGCATGGCGCCGCTCGTGCTCGACTACCTCAACCGGAACCGCAGCGACTTTGAGCACTGGGACAGGGCCTTCGGCGAAGAATGCTACACGATCGAATATCAGGAACAGGCCCTTGCCGCGGAACAGAAGCTTTTCCTTCGTTCCTCCGGCGTGCGCTACTACATGTTCCTCTCTGAAAAGCCCGATTTCATCATCGGCAATATCAGTTTTTCCTACCTGACGGAGGACGGGGGACACCGCTGCTCGATCGGATACCGCATTGACACCGAATACCGCGAGCAGGGCTACGCCTATGAGGCCGCATCCTTCCTGATCCCGCTCATACACGAAAGTTACGGGACAAAGAGGATCGAAGCCGACATCCTCGAGGAAAATATCCCTTCCAAAAAGCTGATCGAGAAGCTCGGCTTTGAATACGAAGGCATCGCAAGAAAATCACACACGATCGCGGGCGTCGAGAGAGACCACCTGCGATACTCGCTGATTCTTTAACGGAACATCGATAACTGCGGGAACACCGCTATAAAAATCTGACAGGAATCACAGCCATGAAATATCTTTTTGCATCCGACATCCACGGATCAGCCTATTACTGCAGAAAGCTGATCGAAGCATACAGAACCGAAAAAGCGGACCGCCTGATCCTGCTTGGCGATCTGCTCTATCACGGTCCGCGAAACGACCTCCCGAAGGACTACGCCCCGAAGGAAGTCGCGGCCATGCTGAACGCCCTGAAAGATGAGATCCTCGCGATCCGCGGCAACTGCGAAGCGGAAGTCGACCAGATGATGCTCGAATTCCCCGTACTAGCCGATTACGCGGCGATCATGACCGATGCGGGGCAGACCATTTATCTCACTCACGGCCATCATTACAATATGGAAAATCCCCTCCCGATGAAGGAAGGGGACATTATGATGTACGGGCACACACATGTGCCGCTTGACGAAGTCAGAAACGGAATCCGTTTCTTAAATCCCGGCTCAGTCTCGATCCCGAAGCAGGACTCCGGACACGGATATATCGTACTCGAGGACGGGAACTTCGTCCGAAAACTGCTTACGCCTCAGGACAGTCCATAACTCCGATAAAGAACGGACTGTTGGTCTCGCAGTCGATCAGCATATAGATAAACGGCCTGGTCAGATATACTTCCTTGGGCTGCGGCTTTCTTTACAAATCTGCTCATTACATGAACCTCATTAATTCAGCTCTTTTGCTTTTTCACCTATTAGACGGGCGACAGCCTTCTTCGGTTCCCATAAATATTGTGCGAAAATATCAATCCTGCATTGATAGGA
>CAMZAI010000094.1 GCA_947304065.1 uncultured Clostridia bacterium
GTCTCCCAGTCTTCTGCGCTGTCTGGTCATAAACCGGCTGATCGCAAGAAATCCGAGCAGGATTATGCCGAACAGATTCAAGAGCACTATCGCCTGATAGTTCATTATCCACCTTTACGGGATACCTTATAAGGGTCCGCGCATCCTTTCCGCAAATATGTCAAAGGTTACAAAAACCAATCCCAAATGTCAAATACTTTATTCAATGTACCTCATATAAATATATCATAAAAGGGGCCTTTACACAAGCTTATCTTTCGCCTCCGCTTGGGCTTTCCCGCCGCCTTCGGGAGCTTCGGGCAGTTCATCCCCGTCCTTTTTCCTGCGGTTCTCCCGGAGCCTTACGAGTATGTAATCCTTGTATACAAAATCAAGGATAGCCGCAAAAGGAATGGCAAGTATAATGCCTGTAACGCCGAACATCTTTCCGCCCGTGATGATCGTGATCAGGATCAGAAGTCCGGACACTCCGAGAGAATCTCCGAACATATTGGGCTTGATCACATATCCGTCCACTGTCTGGAGCACAAGAGTAAAGATCAGGAACGCGAGCGCATGCCAGGGCTTTACCATCAGCAGAATGAACGCGCCGATCACTGCTCCGACGATGGGACCGAAAGTAGGCACCAGGTTCGTAACGGCTACGACTACAGAGATCATGCCCACATACTGCATTCTCAGGATCAGCATGAAGAACGCGTTGATCAGACCGACCATGATGCACTCGAGCAGACTGTATGCGATATAGTGCGAAAGGATCGTATCGCATCTGTACCAGAAGGTCTTGAATGCGTCGTATTTGCCTTTCTCGAACAGGGCCTTGCCCAGCTGCGAGCAAAATACCTTTACCGACTTCTTCGCCATGAGCAGATAGATCGAAAGGATGAAGCCCAGAGCCCAGTTAACGAGCGATTTTCCGAAGTCAGCGGATGCCGACATGATATTCTCAATATTGTCCGAGATCAGTCCGAACAGCTTGTTCCAAGCGGTCTCGGAAGAATCGATAAAGGTCTTGAGATCAATAAACTTGGAAAGCTCGCCGCGCTCCAGGAAATTCTGCAAAGCTTCGAGATAACCGTCGAAATTGGCCGAGAAGGTCCTAATGCTGTCGATGATCTGAGGGATCAGGATACCGAGCATGAAGCCCAGGAGCACTACTACCATGATCAAAGCCATAACAGCGGAAAGCGTCCACTGGACCCTCTTTCGCTTTACTTTTTTGAACACGGTCATCGAGAGCTGCTTCGCCAGCGGATTGATCATGTACGCGATTATGGCGCCCAGGAACAGCGGCGTGAAGAAGCTCAATACCGCGCCGATAGTATCCAGCACGGTCGAGATGTTTGAAAGTACCACATACAGGATAACGGCGGTGCACGCTATGAGCATGCCGTTAAACCATTTTTTGTTCTTGATGTCACTGAATTTCACTTTACTACCCCCTATTGTTGCTTTCCCTTACTTTTCAATTAAAGCGCAGCACTCAAGGTTGTCGGTCAACGGGAACATATCGACCGGAACCAGCTTTTTCAGGCGATACCCCTGCTTCGCAAAAAGCTTCAGGTCGCGCGCCAGTGTCTCAGGATTGCAGGACACATATACTATGCGTCCGATGTCCATTCCCGCGGCCGCCTTTATAAATTCCGGAGTACTGCCGCTCCTCGGCGGATCCATGCACAGCACGTCATAACCGCCCTCCACATGCTCCTGCATGTATTTGGTCGCATCCGCGCAGATAAACTCGATGTTCGTTATGCCGTTCCTTTTCGCATTGTCCCTGGCGTCCCTCACCGCGTCGGGATTTAGCTCAACGCCGGTTACTTTCTTAGCGCTTTTGCTCATGAACATTCCGATCGTTCCGGTTCCGCAATACGCATCGAGCACCGTTTCTTTGCCTGTCAGCTGCGCGAATTCCAGCGCCAGTCCGTAGAGCTTCTTTGTCTGCTCGCTGTTTATCTGGAAAAACGATCCGGGCGATATCCTGAACTTCAGGCCGAGCCTGTCATCTTCGATAAAGCCTTTGCCGTACACAACGATATCCCTGTCGCCGAGTACCATACTCGTGCGCTTTTTGTTAATATTCTGGACGATCGTCGTGATCTCCGGGAATGCGCCGCGCAGCGCCTTTACAAAATTGTTCTTGCCCGGGAACGCGACATCCGCGGTTACCAGAATTACCATGATCTCTTCTTTTCCGCCGCATTTCCCCATTCGTACCAGCACATGACGCAGCCATCCCGTGCCGTTGTCCTCGTCGAATATCCTGTATTTGAAGGACGGCACCAGACGCTTTATCTCCTCGATGATAGCGTCTGCCTTTTTATCTTCCAAGAGGCATCCCGAAACTGAAATTACCTCGTGTGAATCCCTGCGGTAGATCCCGCGTATGATCTGTCCCTTTTTTGTCCTCGCGAATACCGAGTGCACCTTGTTGCGGTAATACAGCGGTTCCTTTGCCCCCACGATCGGTCCGGGCTTTATGCCGTTCTCTTTCGCGATCTGTCCGAGCAGCTTTCTGACCGTTTCATTCTTGATCTCCAGCTGCTCCGCGTATGTCCTGTCGGAGTATGTGCATCCGCCGCACTTTTTTGAATACGGACATGACGTCATCTCACTCATAAAACCTCCTGAATCATTGACTAAAGGTCCTGTCTCTGATAATTTATATTTAAGCACCAAAATCTGACGATACGAAAGGATCGCATCATGCTTGAAGAACTGAAAAAGCGCGTCTGTGACGCCAACCTCTTATTACCCAAAAATAATCTTATAACCCTTACCTGGGGCAATGTTTCGGGTATCGACCGCGAAAAGAATCTTGTAGTCATCAAACCTTCGGGCGTCTCCTATGACACCATGAAGCCCGAGGACATGGTGGTTCTCGACCTCAATGGCAACAGAGTCGAAGGAACTCTCAATCCCTCCTCAGATACGCCTACTCATCTAGCGCTCTACCGCGAATATCCCGAGCTCGGCGGCATCGTTCACACCCATTCGAGATGGGCTACGATCATGGCCCAGCAGGGAATGGACATCCCGGCTCTCGGCACCACTCACGCCGACTATTTCTACGGTCCCGTGCCCTGCGCGCGCTGCCTCTCCGACGAAGAGATCGCAGAAGCTTACGAGGCAAATACCGGCAAGGTGATCATCGAAACCTTCAAGTCCCGCGGCATCAAACCCATGGACGTTCCCGCCGTTCTGCTTAAGTCACACGGTCCGTTCACCTGGGGCAAGAGCCCTGAGAAGGCCGTGGAAAATGCTATAGTTCTCGAGGAAGTCGCATTCATGGCGTGGCATAATCTCTCGCTCTCAAACTGCGGTATACAGCCTGTTCCGAACTCCCTGCTCGACAAGCATTATCTGCGCAAGCACGGCGCAAACGCTTATTACGGCCAGGGCGACCATCATTAAGCAAAGTTCATGTGCTCCATGAAATGAGCCTTGAACGCGTCGCTGTCCGCGAGTACGATCTCACCGGACGCTTTTACGATCTTATCAAGTGCCTCCGCTCCTTCAGGGTCGGAGGCATATTTTATTGCTCCGTTCAATGAGGAATTCCCAACGCTTACACATCTGTCCTTAAGCTCCGAAGGCAATAATCCGATAACTGCGGCTTTTTCGGGATCGAGCTCCGTTCCGAAGCCTCCCGCGATAAATACATGCTTTATGTCTTTCGCTTCCGCGCCGTATTCCTCCAGAAGCGTCTCTATTCCGCCTCTTACGGCGGCTACCGCGAGCTGCAGTTCCCTGATATCCTTCTGTGTAAATGTGACTTTGCCGTCTGCCGAAAGCTTGAGTCTTCCGTGCAGCCTCTCATCGAGAAGCCCCGTCTCATCCACAAGTCCCTGCTTTATCAGTTCCGCAACCAGCGCTATGACGCCTGTTCCGCAGATTCCGACCGGCTTATCCGCGTCACCTATCAGCTTCAGGGCTATAGGCTCCTTTCCGTCCTCGTCGCAAAGGCTCACATCGCATATCGCTCCGGGTATGCCCGCTGTTCCGCAGCTTATGTTTCCGCCCTCGAACGCGGGGCCCGCAGCAGTCGAAGCGACCAGTATCCGCTCATTCGTGCCGAGCGCCAGCTCCCCGTTCGTTCCCAGATCTATCAGGAGACTTAAGTCATCGGTAAATCCGCATGCGTAAATTCCCGCCACGATATCCGCGCCGACAAATGCTGAAATACCGGGCAAAAGAAGTCCGGACGTCGTGTCGGTAAGCGCCGTGGAAACGGGCTCAAAAGGCGCTACGCCCAGTCCCTCGCAGGAATATCCGGCGAATATATGCTGCATCGTCGTATTACCAGCGATCACGATCCTGTCGAGTCCTGCGGGTATCAGCGAATTCTCAGCCATTATCGAATCGATCAGACCGTTAATGTCCCGGATCACGGTATCCCTCATCTTCGGACCGTTGCCGAGATTTGAAGCTACTATCCTCGAAATAACATCGGCGCCGAAGCTCCGCTGGTGATTGATCCCTGTCTTTACCGCTATAACCCTGCCCGTAGTCCTTTCTACGGCAGCGGCCGCAACAGTGGTGGTTCCGATGTCTATAGCGATGCTGAAGAAAGTGATCTTGGTTGGTTCAGACGCAGGCACGTCTTTAACCTCTTTCAGGGACGCACTATCGGCCGTGTCGCTCTCTTTGTCAGATTCCCCTGCACGGTTGCTCTCCGGAATATATATCTTTTCCTCCGGATTCGAGTATTCGATCTCGATATCGTCTTCCGCGGTCCCGATCATGCACGCGAGTCTCCGGCCTGCCGCGAGTTCTTCTTCACTAAAAAATGCCCTGTCGGCATCGGTTACTCTGACCTCTCCCGACAGGACCCTGATCTTGCATTTACCGCACGATCCCGTACCGCCGCAGAGGAAAGGAAACCCTGCATCTTTAAGAAGCGCAGCGACATCGCTTCCCTTTTCGGCATATAGGATCATGATGTTTCTCCTTAGAGGTATTTTCTCCAGCTTCGGGGCGTGATCAGCAGAAGCATCGGGAACAGTTCCAGACGTCCTGCGAGCATATCAAAGATCAGCACGATCTTTGAGCCCACCGAGAAGAATGAATAGTTGCAGGTCGGGCCGACCTTGTTAAAGCCTGGTCCCATATTGTTCAGCGTTGCGACGACCGCGGTGAAATTCGTCATGAAATCATGCTCGTCGAGCGATACCAGCAGCACCGAAATGAACAGTACCGCGAAGAACAGCGAGATATACGCGTTGGTCGCGCGTACCGCGTCATGATCCACCACGCTGTTGTCCATCTTTATCTTCTTGATCGCACGCGGATGGATGAAAATCTGGTTCTGCTTGCGCGCAGCCTTAAACAGGATCAGCAGACGGCTCATCTTGATACCGCCGCCGGTGGAACCCGCGCAGGCACCGATGATCATAACTACGATCAATATCGTCTTCGAGAATTCGGGCCACAGATCGAAGTCCGTAGTCGCGTAACCGGTGGAAGTAAGCAGCGATGAAACCTGGAAAAACGTCTGTCTTACAGTCTCGCCGAAGGTCGCGTAGAATCTTCCGAGATTCAGAACGATAAGCGCGCACGCCACAAATGTGATCGCGAGATACAGCCTGATCTCCTCCATGCCGAAAGCCTGCTTAAACTTGCGTCTCAGCAGCAGGAAATACAGCGAATAGTTCATACCGCTCAGCAGCATGAATATTCCTATCGTCCACTGTACGGCGGGCGAATACGAGCCGATGCTGGAATTCAGGATTCCGAATCCGCCGGTACCGATCGTACCGAAGGTCAGCGTAAGGCTCGAGAACAGATCCATACCGAAGATCAGGAGCAAAAGAACCTCGGTCAGACCCATCATCAGGTAAACAGAATACAGGATCCTCACAGTGTCCTTTATCCTAGGAACGAGTTTGTCAACAGAAGGTCCGGTCGACTCGCCCTTCATAAGGTTTACCGAATTGCCGCCCAGCATCGGAAGCAGACCTGAAAGGAATACGAATACTCCCATTCCGCCGAGTAAATGCTGAAAGCTTCGCCAGAAAAGCGTGGCGTGTGTGAGAACCTCGACATCGGAAAGGATCGTGGCTCCCGTAGTCGTAAAGCCCGAAACCGTCTCAAAAACAGCGTCGATATATTTCGGGATCTCGCCGGTTATCACAAACGGAATCGCGCCCAGCATGGACATCAGCAGCCATCCGAGTGCAACGACGAAATATCCTTCCTTCAGATACAGGCCGCCCTTTTTAGGCTTCCTGAACGACATGATCAGTCCGAGCACGAGACATATCGCCGCCGTGATCAGATAGCTCCACGCCGTATCTTCGCGGTAGATCAGGCCCACCGTGAACGGGAACAGCAGGAAGACCGCTTCGGCCTTCATCAGCGCTCCCAGAATATAAATAACTACTCCGTAATTCATATATCATTCTCCCCGTGATCAATATACGCGACTCGTCTTACTCAAGAATGTCGTCGAGTTTATTGATATCCGAGGTAGTGTGGACGATAACCACCCTGTCTCCGACTTTGATCAGATCCTGGCCGCCGGGGATAATGATCTTCTTATCGCGCGTAATGCAGCAGATCAGAACATCCTTCTTTTTCTTCAGGTTCATGAGCGGAACGCCCACAACATGCGAGCCGTCCTTTACGATGAATTCCATCGCCTCGGCCTCGTCATCGCCGATCTTGCGGTAATTCTCTATCTCGGAATCCCTTGTGTAATCCATAGAACGAATGAACTGCACGAGCAGATCGTTGGATACCTTGTTCGGATTGATGATCGTATCGAGGTTCAGACGGTCGATAACTTCGTCATAATTGATACGATTAACCTTGGTTACGGTCTTTGACCTGACATGGTCGATCGCGAAAAGGCTGAGCAGGATATTCTCCTCGTCAATACTCGTAAGCGCTGCAAAACCTGACGCATTGCCGAGTCCCTCTTCCATCAGGAGGTTTCTATCCGTACCGTCGCCGTTGATAATATCGGCCTCGGGAAGAACATCCGCAAGGAACTCGCATCTGTCCTTATCCGCCTCTACGATCTTCACCTTTATACCTGACTCGATAAGCCTCTTCGCAAGGAAATAGCCTATCTTTCCGCCTCCGACGATCATAGCGTCGGGCACTCTGTCGGTACCTACGCCGAACATCTTGAAGAACTTATGTATCTCGGCCCGCGCTCCCACGATACCTACGAGGTCGCCCTGTTCGAGGATGAAATCACCGCCCGGGATAATGGTCTTATCACCGCGGGTAACGGTGCAGACCAGGACGTTCGCATTATATTTGGTCCTGATATCGACCAGATGGAGCTTCGAAAGCTTCGAATCAAGCCTGATCTTGAAGTGGATCATTTCAACCTTGCGGTTCGAGAAAACATCGATCTTCGTGGCGTAAGGGAAGTTGAAAATTCTCGCGATCTCTTCAGCCGCGGTCATCTCAGGGTTGAATATCATCGAGATATCAAGTTCGTTCTTCAGGAACTCGATCTCTGAATTGTAAATGGGATTGCGCACACGCGCGATGGTCTTGCACTTGCTGACCTTCTGGGCAATAACGCAGCAGAGAAGGTTCATCTCGTCCGAATCCATTACGGCTACCATCAGGTCCGCGTCGCCGATTCCGGCTTCCCTCAGCGTCGTAGAGCTCGTTCCGTCGCCCGTATAACTCATTACATCAAGGTTCGAGAGCGCGTTTTTTAAACGGCTTGAATTCTTGTCTATTACCGTAACGATATGTCCCTCTGCGGTCAGCTGCTTTACCAGCGAAAGTCCGATCTTACCGCATCCGATAACTATGATCTTCATTTATCTTTATCTCCTCTTTAGAATCGGCTTTAGCCGATTCTGATTCCTCGTCGCATACCCAACTAGCGCACAAGGCTTTCAAATTATCTTTTTTATACCCAATAACACAACCTGCAAATCCACATAATATAACACTATACATTTTACTCCAATTCTTACAAATTGCAAATAAAAGTACCCAAAGGCAAGTTACCTTCGGGTACCGCAATTTGATCTCGTATTAATTTGCCGAAAGCCGCGCGGCCTCGATAAAGAAGCCTTCTGCGGTAATGCACCACTCGGTTCCGTCATCCGCCGTGAACTTATAAGAGATATCCACCGTATCTCCCTTTGCGAGCTTCTCGATGCGCTCGGATGAAAGATCCGACTCGGAGTAAACATAAGTCTTTTTCTTCGATACTTTCAGCTGCGAATCGATGACCTCATAGCCCGGATAAGCGAAGTGTCCGTCATCTATCGTCAGGTCGCCCTGAACATACCAGATCGAGATAACATTCGCAAAGAACGCTCCGACAGAGCTGATCTTCGTCATGATCCAGGTGTTCTCGAGCTTCTTTCTCCCGGTCCCGTTCGCGGGATCGTAAGCGTAGAACTGAAGCGAACCGTCCTTATTGCGCACGTAGTCGGAAATAAGGATCGCATGCTTTCCGCTGCTTCCGTATTTCGTGTAGACCACAACGCCCTCGGGATGTGTGTCGAGCAGATCCGCGATGTACTCTCTGTTATGCGAATGAGTGGTCTCGGTCTCTTTCTTCAGGTAGTAGGTAACGGCCGCTCCTGTCGCGGTATCGTTATGTGTAAAGGGAGTCACATCCGAGAAATACGAACTGCAGCTCTCATACTTGCCGTTCTTGTCCGGAATGGGATTGCCTCCCATAGCCGCACGGACATCGCCGAACGTAAATGTAACGGCCCTGCCTTCAGCTGCCTGACGGCGTCTCAGGAGCGACGCGGTAGCGGATGATGTGCAAAGTCCGCTGGTCTTCGAGAATTCCTGCTTCCAGCCGGTAACCCAGGTAAGATTCGCTGCGGAAATGCCGTAGTTCCTGAGCTTCCCTCTCGTTGAAGCTTCTGTCGCGGGCTCCTCTGCCGCTCCGACGTACTTGCAGTACTCGAGCGAGATCCAGCCGTGAACGTCGCCGTATACAACCTTCCCCCATCCGTTCGAGCTGACAAATGTTACGTTAACCTTTGTGCCCTTCGGGATCGAGCCGACCTTCATGTTCTCACTGCTGGGACAGGTCCTGACATTAAGAGGTGATTCCTGTGTGTTGATCTTATAGATGCCGGTCTTATATGAAGCTGCGCTGACACTTACTCCTTCGGGAATAATGAATGCGCAGACAAGCAATATCGCGATAAAAAGTTTTACAGCTTTGGACAATTTCATGTTACCATGTTACCCTTCGAATTAATTTCGTAACAATATTGTAACAATTAATTCGCTTTTTGGCAAGTCCAAAGCTGTAGAATTCACTTTTTATTTATTAAATTTTTCGGTCCAATAGCTCTGTCCGTAAATGTCGGTGAGCTTATAAAGGCCTACGGTCTTCTGCTTTACTACAGTGTCGCTTACCTGCAGTGTTCCGCTTACCGTAAGGCGGTCGCCGAGCTTGTAGCTGTCGAGATAGGTTCCGTCATATCCGTAATAATCGCAGATGAAATCGATCACGTCACCGTTCTGTATCTCAACAAGACCTCTGAACTCAGTTTCCGTAACACTTTCGTCATAAATGGGCTCTGCACCTGCAATGCTGCCCTTACCCGTGCTGTACGAAAGATTAACGATGATGTTTACTCTCTCGCCGTTCAGGAGCGCGGGAACCTTACCTGTGATCGTATCGCCCGTGGTATCCACATGATAGTAGGCTACAGGCTGCTGGTTGATCGATATCCAGGTGCCCTCTGTATCGGCGATCAGATTGCCGTAATCGTCGATGTAGTAGAGATTGTCGAGTCCGAGATCGATATAGCCCGAACCGTCGTCAACGAACATGTTGAGGTCAACGCTGTTGATCAGGCTCCAATCGTCCGCTGTAAGAGGAATATACTTATGGCCCTCGCTGTCGGTCTTCCAGTTAAGCTTCGAGGTATCGAGCAGGTTATTGCTTACATAACCGGCAATCGCCTCATCGCTCATCGACCTGCCGCTGAGTCCCGAGATCGTCGAAACAAGTCCGAGGATGCTGTCAAGCGATGAACCCGAACCCGATGCCGAACCGCCGCCGAGCAGGTCGAGCAGAGAGCCCATCGAAGAACCCGAGCTGCTTCCCGCCGCCGCTCCGACGCCCTGTACGCCCGCGAATTCCTTGATGCATGCGGAGTACTCATCGTCCAGGCCGATCTGATCGTAGGTTGAAACCGCCGAATTAACCTTCGAAGTCTTCCTGTAAGGGAAGTAGATCGAAATGCCGTAGGCGTTCGTCATATTGGACGAGGTTCTGTTGTATTTGACCGATGAAAGCAGTGTGTCGGCAAGAGCCTTGCCTTCCTTGGTATCAAGGTTCAGCGCGAAGTTGATCAGGTCGATCTGGTCGATCGCGTTGGACTGTGCGAACTCTCTTGTGTCACTTCTCGCTTCCGATACTGTCTCGTATTTATTGTC
>CAMZAI010000095.1 GCA_947304065.1 uncultured Clostridia bacterium
GAGAGCGCGAGGGCCGCGAACAAAGCGAAATCGAATTTCCTTTCGAATATGTCACATGAGATCCGCACGCCGATCAACGCGATACTCGGAATGAACGAGATGATCCTCAGAGAGTCGGTAAGCGATACCACGCGCGATTATTCGAACAGTATCAAGAGCGCCGGAAAGACGCTGCTCGGTCTGATCAACGACATCCTTGATTTCTCGAAGATCGAGGAGGGCAAGCTCGAGATAATCCCCGTGGATTACGATCTGGCCAAAATGCTGCGCGAGCTGGTCGACATGATCGGCAAGCGTGCCGAGGATAAGGGTTTGAAGCTGGAGCTCGATTTCGACAGCAAAACCCCCAGACATCTTCGCGGCGATGAGATCCGCGTTAAACAGATCATCACGAACATCCTGACCAATGCGGTCAAATACACCGAAAAAGGCAGCGTTACGCTGAAGGTCGGTTTTGAGAAGGATCCCGACGATCCGAAAAGTATCCTGCTCGATGTCAACGTGACGGATACCGGAATAGGTATAAAGCCCGAAGATATGAAGAAGCTCTTCATGAAGTTCGAGAGGATCGAAGAAGAGCGCAACCGTAATGTTGAGGGAACCGGACTCGGGATCAATATTACCGAGAACCTGCTCAGCCTGATGGGCTCGCACCTGCAGGTGGACAGCACTTACGGCAAGGGCTCGACATTCGGTTTCAAGCTTCCCCAGAGAGTTCTGGACTGGACGGAGCTCGGTAATTACACCGATATCGAGAATGAGACCGCGGAGGCCGAACAGGCGGAAAAGAAGATATTTACCGCGCCTACCGCAAAGGTTCTCGCAGTCGACGACAATCCCGTCAACCTGATGGTATTCGAAAACCTGCTCAAGCGCACGCAGATGAAGATCGATACCGCAAAGAGCGGCGACGATTGCATCGCGATGACGCGCAGAAAGAAATACGACATCATTTTCCTGGATTACATGATGCCGAAAAAGAGCGGAGTCGAAACGCTGCATGAGCTTAAGGCGGAGCAGGCAAACCAGAATGTCGGGACTCCCACGGTCTGCCTTACAGCCAACGCTGTACGCGGAGCGAAGGAAGAGTGCCTGAACGAAGGCTTTGACGGCTATCTTTCGAAGCCCGTTGATCCCGCGGAGCTTGACGATATGATACGAAATCTTCTTCCGAAAGACAAGATAAGGGAAGAGGAACCTGAAGATAAAGAAATCAGTAAGTAAGAGGAATACCGATGATTCAGAGAAGAAACGAGAATTTTATCATATTGCTTGTATCGCTGGCTTGCATAGGTCTCACGATCGAGAGCATAATGATGGACTGGGAATTCTGGGTTCCCCCGCTCATTGTGATCGGTACGGTATCGCTGTGGGTCATGAACATAACCGAAAAACCGCCGTTTGAAGTCAGAAAGGTCGCTTATCTGGTCTTTGCAATGCTGACTTCATTGTTCCACGGCGTTCATGAAACCAGCTTTTTCGACGTCTCGATGGTTACCGTCCTTATGATGGTAGGATTCTCTTTCCTCGGCTGTGTTTACATGATGCACCTGTTCCTTGCGGAGTACACGATCGTAATGATCATACAGCATGTGCTCGCGCTCAAGGCGGCATCCACAGAATTCTCGGCGCTCAACATATCGAGGATCATACTTCACGCGATGGTCGTGGGCCTGGTCTACGCCTGCTGCGTCAAGGTCATCAGGGATCGCCAGGAGGTGGAAGTCTCCACGAAGGAAAAGGACGATCTGATCGAGTCCTACGATGCGGACATGGAGGATTTTCTCTCAAATATCTCGCATGAACTCAGAACTCCCGTAAATGTCGTAAACGGAATGTCAGAGCTGCTGATCAAGAAGAACGCGGGCAGCGAAGCGTACAATATCAAAAACGCCGGTATCCGTCTGGCGTACCAGATCGAGGATATCCAGGATTATACCGAGTGCAAGCGCAAAAAGGTAATGCTCGAAGAAGAGGATTACATGAGCACTTCGCTGATAAACGATGTGGTTGAGAGCTTCCGTCTTGTCAATGATTCGGACGCGCTGGAACTGGTAGTGGATCTCGATCCGTCGGTTCCCACGAAGATGCACGGCGACATCAAGAAGCTCCACATGATATTCAGGCATCTGCTCGAGAATTCCGTGAAGTTCACAAAGCGCGGCGGTATCTATGTAAGGATGTCGGCGGAGCGCAAGGATTACGGAGTGAATCTGTGCATTGAGATGACCGACACGGGCATCGGTATGGACAGGAAGGCCATCCACGCTGTGGCGGAGGGTCTTTATCAGGCGAATAAAAAGAGAAACCGCAGCTCGGGCGGCATCGGCCTCGGGCTCTATATCGTGTACGGTTTTGCTCACAGGATGAACGGTTTTGTAAAGATCGAGAGCAGAAAGAACGGCGGAACGACGGTACGCGTCACGATCCCCCAGAAGACGGTCGACGAGCGGCCGTGTCTTGCGCTGCCCGGCTCATTCTTCGGAGATATACTTTTCCACGTAAAAACAGACAAATTTACTGTTCCCAAGGTGCGTGATTTCTACAGCGCTATGGCTTCGAATCTGGCGGTGGGACTTAAGGTGCCGCTTTATTCGGCGGATTCGGTAAAGGAGATCGAGCGTCTCAGGGAGAAGCTTAACGTTACCTTTATCTTCACGGGCAGAGAGGAATATGAGGAGGATCCCGAGTACTTCGAGGCTCTCAGCCGTTCGGGCGTGGTAGTGGCGGTCACAACTTCCGCGACATTCAAGCTTCCGCCCGGGAGCAAGGTTATCTCGATGCCGAAGCCTCTGTACGCTTATCCTGTCATCAAGCTCTTAAACGAGGGTCCCGGCGCGCAGCAGATAAATTTCCGCGAAGAAGACGTAAAGCCTTCATTCAGTAAGGTCAAAGCGCTGATCGTTGACGACGAGCCCATGAACCTGATCGTGGCTGCCGGTCTGTTCAAGGATTACGATATGTCGATAGATACCGCGAACAGCGGCGCAGAATCGATAGAAAAGTTCCGCAGCGGCAATTACGACGTCGTATTCATGGACCATATGATGCCCGAGATGGACGGCGTGGAAGCCATGAAACGCATCAAGAAGACCGCGGAAGAGATGCATAGGACCATTAAGGTCGTTGCGCTTACCGCGAACGCGGTCTCGGGTGCAAGGGAAATGTTCATGCGCGAGGGCTTTGACGGATTTATCGCGAAGCCCATCAACATGGCGAACTTCGAGAGGGTTATGCTTCAGGTACTTCCCGAATCAAAGATCGAAAAGGGAGGTAAAAGGGCATGATCAAAAGATTTATCAGATTTATCACCAATACGGTAAAGAATCCCGAGAGAGACTTCTCCGAGAGAGTTTTCGTCCTCTTCTCGATCATCTCAGTGCTGGCTGTTATCGTAGCACTTGTCGGGGATATCATCGTCGGCGAGAACATCGGCGAGATCATCACGCTGGTAGCCATTATTCTTCTGGTTCCGCTGATAACATTTACCTGTCTTTATAAGAACAAGATCAAGCTCGCGATCAGGCTGGTAGTCACCTGTCTGATCGTGGGTATCCTTCCCGCGCTCTTTTTCTTCGGCGGAGGCCTCGAGGGCGGCGGCGTCTTATGGTTTATCTTTGCGTTCATGTATGTCGGACTGGTGCTTTCGGGCAAATGGAGAAGGGTTATCCTTGTCCTGCTCGTTATCCTTTCGTTCGGCTGTTATTATGACGCATATTATTATCCCAATATCGTTGTACAGCACTCAAAGGAAGTATTCTATATCGACAACTATATCTCACTGATCCTGGTGGGCTTTGTGTGCTTCTTCATGACCTGGACACAGAACGGTCTGTACCGCGACGAGAACGCCCGCGCGAAAAAAGAAGCGGAAAGAGCGGAAGAGCTCACAAGGACCCAGAACAGATTCTTCTCGAGCATGAGCCATGAGATACGTACGCCCATCAATTCGATCCTCGGCCTGAACGAGCTGATCCTGCGAGACCAGAGTTCTTCGGAAGAGGTCTTAAAGGACGCTGCGGGCATTCAGGGATCGGGCAAGATGCTGCTCGCGCTGATCAACGATATTCTCGATTTCTCCAAGATGGAAGCCGGAAGCATGGACATTGTCCCTGTGGATTACCGCGTGGACAATCTGCTCTCCGAGATTGTAAATATGATCTGGCTCAAGGCGCATGACAAGGGACTTAAGCTCGAAGTCAGCGTGGATCCCAAGGTTCCCGCCGTGCTCTACGGAGACGAGGTCAGGATCAAGCAGATAATGATAAATCTGCTGAACAACGCCGTAAAATACACCGCCGAAGGTTCGGTCGAGCTCCATATCGAGAGCGAGCTGTCGGATGAGAAAACTGCGTTGCTTCTCATTTCGGTAACGGATACCGGAATGGGTATCAGGAAAGAGGTTATCCCTTATCTGTTCGATGCGTTCAAGCGTGTCGACGAAGAGAAGAACAGATACATCGAAGGCACCGGACTGGGCCTGAGCATAGTAAAGCAGCTTGTAGAGCTGATGGGCGGTACGATCACGGTCAACAGTGTTTACGGCGAAGGCACGACCTTTACCGTTACGTTGAAGCAGGGTATTTCCGACAAAACGCGTATCGGCGAGCTGAACATCCAGAACCAGCAGCTTGCGAAGCGCAGCCGCTATGAGAGCAGCTTTAAGGCGCCCGAGGCAAAGATCCTTATCGTCGATGACAATGAAATGAACCTTGAAGTCGAGAAGAAGCTCCTGCTCGATACGGAGCTTACCATCGACACCGTTATGAGCGGAAGAGCGGCTCTTGAGATGACCGTAAAGAAACGTTACGATGTGATCCTCATGGACCATCTGATGCCGGAAATGGACGGAATAGAGTGCTTTGAGTGCATCAAGGAGCAGGCGGGCGGCCTGAACCGCACGACGCCGGTCGTTGTCCTTACGGCGAACGCGGGAAGCGAAAACCGAGACCTCTACAGCAGAGCCGGCTTCTACGGCTATCTTGTGAAGCCGGTATCCGGCGAGTCGCTCGAAGAGACGCTGATGAAGTATATCCCGAAGGAAAAGCTGAAGGTTACGGGCAAGATGATGCGTATGAGCGAGGATATCAACACTATGGCCATGTACGCGAGAAAGGCGCCCGTGATCATTACGACGACGAGCATGGCCGATATTCCCGAAGATATCGCGCAGAGGCTTAACATTCCTGTTCTTCCGTTCATACTGCGTACCGATGCGGGCGAGTTCAAGGACGGAAAGCAGCTGGAAGCGGACGAGCTTATCCGGTTCTTCAATGACGGAAAAACCGCGATATCCGGGCCTCCCGAGGTTGAAGATTTCACCGAATTCTTTGCTTCGGCGCTTAAGCGCGCGCATCATCTGATCCATATCGCGCTCTCGACCAAGATCAGTCAGGAGTATGCGAGAGCCTGCGAGGCCGCGAAGTCGTTCGATAATGTTACTGTCATAAATTCGGAGTCTCTTTCCTCATCGACGGGACTTCTGGTGCTTATCGCGTCAAAGCTGGCGCAGCAGGGCATTCCGGTTGAGAATATAATCGATGAACTTGAAGAGGTAAAGAAGCGTCTCAGATGCAGCTTCGTCATCGATTCCACGGAATACATGACAAAACACAATCTGATAAGCCCGAGGCTGAACAGTCTGGCAAAAGTTCTGAACATTCATCCCTATCTGCGGATGAAGGACGAAAAGGTCGGTCTGGGGGGCTTCTGGTTCGGCAATATAAAGAGGGCTTACGCGAGTTATGTTCGCAAAGTCTTCCCTGCAAATATCATTCCCGACGAAGAAGTGGTATTCATAACTTACGCCGATGTTCCGCTTGAGACGCTGAACTGGATAAAGGAAGAGATCGGTAAGATACAGCATTTCGAGCATGTCGTATTCCAGCAGGCTTCGGCGGCGATAACCTCCAACTGCGGCCCGGGTACGGTAGGAATACTCTATTTCGTAAAGTCGAACAAGTCATACAACCTCGGTTCGCTGATCGTTTCGGAGGACGAGGAGGCAGCGTCCGGGAAGGAAGCGGATTACAGCGTGCCGGAGACTGCCGCGGAGAACGCCAAAGCGGCGGAAGAAGACCCGACGCAGCCTGAGCTCAAATGGTATCAGAAGCTCGAAGCCATAGACGGAGAGCAGGCGGTAAAGAACAGCGGCTCGGAGGAAGCATTGGCCGCGATACTCAAGATATTCGTCGATTCCGTGGATGCCAAGACCAAAGAGATCGAGGATTACTTCTCCGACGAGGACTGGGTGGATTACACGATCAAGGTACATGCGCTCAAGAGCTCGGCAAGGCTTATAGGCGCAGAAGTGATCGCCGAGGAGGCGCAGCTTCTGGAAACTGCCGGAAAAGAAGGCAATACGGCCTATATCCTGCAGAAGCATCCCGACTTCATAAAGGCTTACGAGCAGTTGGGCGAGAGTCTTAAGGAAGCGCTCGGATCGTCTTCGGAAGAAGAGGACAAAACAGAAGAACAGAGTGATAAGCCGGTTGCCGACGATAACCTGATGCGGAGCGTTTACGAGGATCTGCGCGGTGCGGCCGAATCCATGGACTGCGATACCATCGGAGTGATCCTTAAGGAAATGAGCGATTACTCGATACCCGAGGCGGAGCGCGAACGCTTTGAAGCTATACGCGACAGGGCGGACAAGTTTGACTACGACGGGATACTCGCGGTATTGGAGAATAATGGTTTATTTTTTCAAAATAAAGGTGTAGAATAGATACACCCAGGAGGAAGTTAGGCAATGAGTGAGCAGAAAAACATTAAGATCCTGTTGTTCCGCTACAGTGTGGTTGTAAAAGGCATAGAGAGGAACCTGTGCGACCTTAACTATTCGGTTGAAGTCATTACCGAGGATTTCGATTCGATCGAGATGGTTTCGTCTTCCACGAATCTGTTTATCGTATATCTTCCCAGTGATATCATGGATGACAGGGTGAAGCTGAAGGAACTCTCGGATGTCTGCAATACCATCAAAAAGCTCGAGCAGAGGATGCTGCTCATAGGCGAGACGAAGTACCACTTCGAGCTGTCGCAGGCAGTTCCCGCGATCGACGATTACGGCTGGCTTGACAGACCCGTTGAGAGCGAGGCTCTCGGTGTTGCGGTCGAGCAGTCCATAAAAGGTACCGTAAGCCATGGCGCGAAAAAGAGAATACTCATCGTTGACGACGATCCTTCTTATGCAGGCATGGTCAGGGAGTGGATCAAGGACCATTATAAGGTCGATATCGTGACAAACGGTCTTCAGGCGATCTCTTTCCTGATGAAAAACAAGGTCGATCTCGTTCTGCTCGATTATGAGATGCCCGGCGTCGACGGCCCCAAGGTACTTAAGATGCTGAGGCAGGAGGCTTCCACGAAGGATCAGAGGATCGTATTCCTTACCGGCGTCGGCACGAAGGAAGAGGTGGCCAAGGTCATGGAGATGAAGCCCGACGGTTACGTGCTCAAATCGACCACGAGGGACAATCTGATCGCATATATAAATAAACAGCTCGGATAAGGGCTTGAGGAAGAAAAGGGGAAAAAGAATGTCAAAGATCATACTTACAGGGGACCGTCCTACAGGAAAACTCCATATAGGACATTACGTCGGATCTCTGCGCAGAAGGGTGGAGCTGCAGAATTCCGGAGAATTTGACAAGATCTTCATCATGATCGCGGATGCGCAGGCCCTTACGGACAATGCGGAGAATCCCGAAAAGGTACGTCAGAATATCATTGAGGTTGCGCTCGATTATCTTTCGGCGGGACTCGATCCCGCGAAGTCGACTCTGTTCATTCAGTCGATGGTTCCGGAGCTTACCGAGCTGACCTTCTATTACATGAATCTGGTTACGGTATCGCGCGTACAGCGCAATCCTACGATCAAGTCGGAGCTTCAGATGAGAGGCTTCGGAGACAGCATTCCGGTCGGATTCTTCACATATCCGATCAGCCAGGCTGCCGATATAACAGCGTTCAAAGCCACGCTCGTTCCCGCGGGCGAGGATCAGATGCCCATGGTGGAGCAGACACAGGAGATCGTTCACAAGTTTAATTCCGTTTACGGAGAGACTCTTGTCGAGCCGAAGATCATGCTTCCCGAGAACCAGAGCTGCTTAAGACTTCCCGGCACCGACGGCAAGGCCAAGATGAGCAAGTCTCTCGGCAACTGCATTTACCTCTCCGACGAACCCGATGTCGTAAAGACAAAGGTTATGTCGATGTATACCGATCCGAACCACATCAATGTGAGCGATCCCGGACAGGTCGAGGGCAATACCGTATTTACTTATCTCGATGCGTTCGTAAAGCCTGAGCATTTCGAGATGTTCAACCCCGGCTACGCGAACCTTGACGAGATGAAGGATCACTACAAGCGCGGCGGACTCGGCGACGTTAAGTGCAAGAAGTTCCTTATCAGCGTTCTCGAAGATACGCTCGAACCCATCAGGGAGAGACGTCACGCATGGGAGCAGGATATCGAGGGCGTATACGAGATCCTTAAAAAAGGCAGCGAAGAGGCCGAGCGTGTTGCGGCAGAGACTCTTTCCGACGTCCGTGCGGCCATGAAGATCAACTATTTCGACGACGGTGCTTTGATCACGGAGCATAAGAACAAGTATAATAACCAATAATGCATACCATAGCACACATAGAGAACAATTATACCGAAAAATTCGGAGTACCGAGACAGAGCGGGCTTGTCAGTGAAGTGACAAGCCTTATCGTTTTTGAACCGGAATTCAGAAACCCTGAGGCCCTTCGCGGGCTTGAGGGTTTCACGCATATCTGGCTTATTTGGGAGTTCTCCGAGGCAAAGCGCAGGGGCGCTAAGGCGGAGAGTACCCCTGCGGAAAGCGGATCCGAAGCGGCGGCCGAAAGCAAATGCGACTGGCGGCCCACGGTTCGTCCGCCCAGACTCGGCGGGAATACCCGTATGGGCGTTTTTGCGACGCGCTCGCCGTTCCGGCCCAACCCGATAGGACTCTCATGCGTGGAGCTTGCGGGAGTGGAATATGACACTGCCGACGGGCCCGTGATATATGTAAAAGGCGCCGATCTGATGAACGGAACGCCCATACTTGACATCAAGCCCTATATCCCGTACGCGGACTGCAGACCGGAAGCAAAAGGCGGATTTACCGACGAAAACGAATTCGCAAAAGTCGAGGCCGTGATACCGGAGGGAATTACCGCCGTTCTGACGCCCGAAGAGGTCTCGGAGCTGATGGCCATACTTGCGCAGGATCCGCGTCCGGCCTACCAAAAAGCGCAGGAAAGAGCCTATTCTTTCAGGTTTTCCGTGTACGATGTGACCTTCGAAGCGAAGGACAATGTACTCACCGTCACCTCGGTAAAAAAGGTTAAGTAAATACTAAAACGTTTTCTTAAAGAAATGTCGATATTGTGCGAATACCGACATTTTTTACATTTTGTAACATGTGTTAAAAAATATTTCTTAAAAATACGTTGACAAACAACTATCTTTTGTCTAAAATGAACAAAGCAGGAGAGAGTTGTTTTATTTTTTTACGAACAACCGAAAACGATTTCGGAGATTTGGAAACTCATTTTCGTGAAGTTTCCGATTCCGCGCCGAAACATTGGGGAGGGAAAAAACTTGACGTTTCTTATTCTGATCGTGGCCATCACGGCTGTTGTTTTCCTTGGTCTGTTTCTGTTGAGGAACCGCATGAAGAACACATGGAAGAACCGCGCACATGTGGTCATGGCGTACCCGGCATTCCTTATTCTGCTCCTGATGGCTTATATCCCGATGACGGGACTGATCCTGGCCTTCAAGACATACGATTTCACCGCGGGCAGCTTCTACACCATGCCCTGGGCGGATCCCATCTTTAAGAATTTCAGGGTTTTGAGCGCATCGAAGCAGCTGTTCTATACCATGACCAGGAACACACTGATATACTACGTGCTCTTTACAGTCATCGGTACTTTTCTCAATATAGTTCTGGCGATCGCCATCGATCAGTTCGTGTTCAAAAGAGTGGCGAAGACCATGCAAACGATCATGATCATCCCGATCTTCGTATCGTACGCGGCAGTCACATTTATCGTTTACGCGTTCATCAGTCCCGACACCGGTATCATCAACCAGCTGATGGGGACACATATCGAGTACTACAAATCCTCGGGAGTTGATTACTGGCCCACTATCCTGACTATCGTTAAGATGTGGAACTCCGTTGGATACGGTTCGGTTCTGTACATGTCGGTACTTGCGGGTATCGATACCGGACTGTATGAGGCGGCGCAGATCGACGGCGCCGGCAAATGGAAGCAGATCTGGCACATCACGCTGCCTTCGCTGATCCCGATGATCACGGTTATGCTGCT
>CAMZAI010000096.1 GCA_947304065.1 uncultured Clostridia bacterium
GCTTGAGGACGCCGTCGCGAATTACGGGGAGCAGATACTTGACGCAGAACTCGAGATATCGCAGAACGAGGAGACCATAGCCTTTTACAATGAGAAGATCGCCTCGCCTGCCGTAAATCTCCTGGACAAAGAGGAGTATACGAAAAAGGCCCATGACTGTGAGGAAGCGATAGTCAAGAGCCAAAACGCCATCGAGTATGCGCAGAACAGGATCGACGAATACAATGAGATCATCGCCCAGTCGGTGCTCTATTCACCGACAGAAGGCACGGTATATTACGTAAAGGACGATCTTACCGGCTGGACTTCATCGACGGATACGCTCGTGATGAAGCTGCTCGATTCGGGTGAATGCGCATTTACCGCGGATGACAAGGTAGCCTGCGAATATGTGAAAAAGGGCGACCATGTGACTGTCGAGCGCTCCACAGGAGAGAAGTACGAAGCGACCGTTTCATCGGTGAATCCCGAGAACGGAAAGATCGTATTTGACCTCGATGAGCCCGATTACTCGATCAGCGTCGGAACGCGCGCGAACATTTATCTCGTGGTGGATTCGAAGAAGCAGGTGCTCGCGGTGCCGAGAGTCGCGGTGTACAGCTCGGAGGACGGCTATTACGTATATGTGCTGACCGATGAGGGCATCAGGGAGCCTGTCGATGTGCAGGTCGGCCTGATCGGCAACAATTACGTGGAAATACTCGGAGGAATTGATATGTATACCTCCGTCATCATCCGATAAAGAGGCGGCCTGTGACAGGGTTCGTGAAAAGGGAGAACATACAGAACAATGAAATTTAGGTCAATTGTAAAAAGGATATCGGCCGTAATGCTCGCTGCAGCGCTGCTGACGGGCTGCAAGGCGCCCGATGCGGGCAGGCCCGAACTGCTCGAACCGGTCAATGCCTCGCTCGAATCCGGACTTGTAGAGCGCAGGGATCTGAGCGACATTACGATCTATAACGCGCAGCTGCTCCCGGGCATAGAGGAGATGGGCTTTGACTGCGACGGATATCTGTACGGAGTATATGTCGGTGCCGGCGACCGCGTCGGCGAGGGAACCGTCCTTGCCGCGCTCGTGGGACCTGATTTTGACGCGATCAATTCGCTCGAGGAATCCATCGCGGACAGCAGGGCCGATTTTGAGAAAAAATTCGAAGCGCTGGAGCTCGAGATAGAACTCGAGAGGCTCGCGGGCAGGAATACCGATGAACTGAAGCTTCAGCTCAAGCACGAGCGTGAAAAGGCGGAGCTCACTCTCGGCGAGAAGGAGACCAGACTTGAGAAGCTCAAGGAGACCGACATAGGATATAACTACATCACCGCACCCTGCGACTGCACGGTAATGGCGGTGACCAGAACGGGCGCGGGCGGATATGTCGCGGCCGGCACGCCTCTCGTAGCCATTGATTACGGCGATGAGATGACGCTTACCTGCGATTACATCAGCGAAGTGACCGTGAACCACGCCTATGACTGCTACGCGCTGATCGGCGGCGTAAGGACGGAGCTCGAGTATATTCCCTACACGAAGGAAGAGATGAAGATCATGTCGGCGAGCTCGGTTCCGCTGGTTTCGAGATTTAAGCTCAAGGGCGACACCTCGGGCTTTGAGGCAGGAGATTCTGCGGTCGTTGTGTTTGTGAGCGACATGCAGAGCAATGTGCTCGTCGTGCCCGCAGGCGCTGTTTACACCGATATTTCGGGTAAATATGTATATGAGATCGTTGACAATGCGCGCATCAAGCGCACGGTCGTTACCGGAATAACCGATACGGCCTATGTCGAGATCGTTGAAGGAATAGAGGAAGGAGCGCTGGTATATGTCAAGAATTAAACTCATACGTCCCGCGGCTCTGCTTCTTTGCATTCTCCTCGCGATCACCGCCATAAAGCCCGTTTTTGCCGCAGATTCAGGCTTCAGGCCCGATGACGAGGACCTGTATTTCTCCGCATTGAACGAAGAGATAAAAGAGGACGTGAAGACCATTGAGGTCGCACGCGGAGATTTCGTCGTAATGAGCTCGTGCAAAGCCGAGATCGAATACGACAGGGTTTCATATGTATTCAACAATCTCGCGGAAGGCTCCGTGAAATACGTGAAAATGCTGGTTTCGAGCGGAGACTGGGTCCACAGGGGAGACCGTCTCGTACAGGTCAGCACCACGGTCGAGACCGCGGATCTCGAAGCGCTCAGGACCGAGATAGAGGTCGAGGAACAGAACCTCGAGGAATTCATGTCCGTAAACCGCGAGCTGATGGACAAATACACAAGGATCATTGCGACGTCGTCAAACGCGAACGAGCGCAGGATGGCCGAACTGCTCTATGAAAGGCTGACGGCAAGCTTCGAGGATGAATACGATTCGCGCACAAAGAGCATTGAGCAGAAGATATCTGACCTCGACAGGCTCGAGAACAGCGACGGAACGCTCTATATCACGGCTGAGAGCGAGGGCGAGGTCAGGGAGATCAACCGCTACAGGAACGGCGATACGCTCAGATCATGGGCTTACATCTGCACGATCTGCGACACGAGGTCGTTCAGGGTCCGCGTTTCGGGCGGAGTATCGGGGCTTTACTATAATATGCCTGTCACGGTCACCCAGGCCCAGTCAAAGGGTGCTGCTTCACTCGAGGGAAGAGTCACGACCTGCAAGAGCTCGGTGCTGGCTCCGAACCTCATCGGAAGCACGGATTACATCGAGATACTCGGAGACATGGAGACTTTTGAGTACGGCTCGGATGTGACGGTTTCATACAGATCGACAGATATGAAGGACGTTCTTGTGGTCAATAAGAGCGCCGTATACCACGATTCCAATGGCGATTACGTCTATGTCTACACGAACGGCAACAGCATCAAGCGCTACGTTCAGACGGGCGGAAACAACGCGACGGTAGTATGGATCGTGAACGGTCTCGTCGAAGGAGACCTTGTGGTCATTAAGTGATTAGTGAGGAAGAGGCAAGCTCCATCTTGTTATACAAAGAATACTGCATAAGAAATGGATGGTTGCCTCTCTGTTGATAGGCAATATCCTTCTTATTGCCATAACCGTGAGCCATCCGATGTATCAGGCCGCGTCAAAGCGCCACATGCTGACTGACGGTTTCACGAACTATCTCGAAGAAAAGAACAGCTATCCGATGGTGGTCAGGACCTACGGCAGAATGCGTAAGGGTACCGGACGTTCGGAGACCAATGCATTGTCAGAATTTGTCGCGAATATCGATAAGCTCTCTGGAGTGCCCGTAAAGGAAAAGGTCTGCTATCTGAACCTTGTCACCAGTACGGCAAAGTCCCTGACTCTGCACGACGGACTCGACTCCGAGCAGAAGATCATGATAGGCGCATTGGAAGGTCTGGAGGAACACTCGAAGATCCTCAGCGGACGTATGTACAATCCGGGCATCGGCGAAGACGGCTTCATCGAGGCCGTTATCAGCCAGAGCGCGATGATCGAAATGAACCTGCTCGTGGGCGAGGAGCTGGAGTTTACGAATGTAAAGGATTCTTCCGGCGCTCCGCTTAAGATCAGGGTCACCGGCGTGTACACGAACAGCGACGCGAACGATATCTACTGGTATATCGGCCCCGATTATTATGATTCGACTCTGATGATCGACGCCGGGTTCTTCAGGAATACCTTCATGGCGAAGGGCACGAAGTACCAGCTGAACGAGACCTATACCGTGCTCTTTGATTATGAAGCGGTCAGACCCGAGGACGTGGACGGACTGATCACATTCTCGACCGACATGGTCACCGCATACAAAACCGTTTATTCCGAGATCGACGAGCCTGCTTATGTGGCGATACTCGAGAATTTCAGAGGCGAGGAGAACAGGATATCGGTTACTCTTGCGATCCTGCAGGTACCCGTTATCGTGCTGCTCTGCGCGTTCATTTTCATGATCTCGCGCCAGATGCTCGAGATGGAAGAGAACGAGATCGCGCTTTTAAAGAGCCGCGGAGCCTCGAAAAAGCAGATACTCGCGATGTATTTCATGCAGTCGGCAATACTTTCGGGCGTTTCATTCCTGATAGGCATACCTGTCGGAATACTGGTGTGCCGGATACTCGGCGCTTCGAGCGCGTTCCTGCAGTTTAACGCGCGCAGGGTGCTCAAAGTCGAGCTCACCGGAGAGGTCATGCTCTACGGACTGGCGGCCGTGCTCCTTTCGATGGGCATGACGCTGATCCCCGTGTTCAGACGCGACAAACACAGCATTGTGGCGGTAAAGCGCCGCAGGAGCAGATCGGAAAAGCCTGTATGGCAGAAGCTTTTCCTCGATATTATCCTGCTCGGCGTATCGCTCTACGGTCTGTATAATTTCAGGAACCAGCAGTCGGAGATGTACGCGCGCGTGCTCGCGGGCAAGTCTCTCGATCCGCTTATTTTCCTGGCTTCCTCGCTCTTTATCCTGGGCGCGGGCATGGCGTCTCTGAGACTCCACAGCCTGATCGTGAGCCTCATCTACCGCGTGGGAAAGAAGCAGTGGTCGCCGGCTGTTTACACCTCGTTCCTCCAGCTCATCCGCACGAGGAACAAGAGCGCGTTCATCATGGTATTTCTCGTGCTCACCGTGAGCTTTGGTCTGTTCAATACGACCGTTGCACGCACGATACTCGCGAACGCGGAGAAAAATATCGATTACATGCAGGGCGCTGACGTGGTCCTTACCGAGTACTGGAAGAACAACGTGGCTTATCTGCAGATCGATCCGAACGCAAAGGTTACGTTTACCGAGCCCGACTTCGGAAAATACGGACAGATAAAGGGTCTGAAGTCCCTTGCGAAAGTGTTCAGGAGCTCGACCGCATCGCTGCAGGCAGGTTCAAAGGCGATCTCCTCGGACCTTGTGGCGATCGATACAAAGACCTTCGGAGAGACCACGGATCTCGACGCAAAGTACCTAAAATACGATTTCAGGGACTATCTGAATGTCCTTTCACGCAATTCGAACGCGGTGCTGCTTTCCTCGAATTTCAGGGACAAGCAGGGGCTCAAAGTAGGAGATACAGTGACTTATTCGCTCTCGGGCGGATATTTCTCGGGAACCCTGAATGCGAAGGTGTACGGTTTCTTTGACTACTGGCCTTCGTACAATCCGGAGAAGATCACGATCCTCGCGGACGAGAGCGTGCAGACCTCCGACAATTACATGATCGTCGCGCATCTTTCGACGATTCAGGAAGCGGTAGGCATTTTCCCGTACGAGATATGGATCGACATGGACGGCGACACCGACGGATTCTATGACTTCGCCAATGACGAGGCTTTAAAGATCACGAAGCTCGGCGATGCTTCGAAGATGAAAGAGGATATCACGGTCGAGCCGCTGTTCCAGGGCACCAACGGAATCCTTACGATGAGCTTCATCACGATCCTGCTGATCTGTGCGATCGGCTACGTGATCTACTGGATGCTCTCGATCAGATCGCGCGAGCTGCTCTTCGGTATCTTCAGGGCAATGGGTATGACGCGCGGCGAGATCATCAAGATGCTGGCGTGCGAGCAGGCGTTTACCGGACTCTTCGGCATCGCGTTCGGCCTGATCGTGGGATGGATAGCTTCGGTACTTTACGTTCCGATCATTCAGATCGCTTATTCGGCGGCTGACAGAGCGCTTCCGCTCGAGCTGATCACAAAGGGAACCGATGTGGCGAGGCTCATTGTCATCATATTCATCATGTTTGCGGCCTGCATGGGCGTTCTGATCCGTCAGGTATACAACATGAAGATTTCACAGGCACTCAAGCTCGGAGAGGATTAATGTTCTTATGAATATAATAGAAACAAAAAATGTAGACAGGGTATTCGGTCTGACCGGCGGAGAGCAGTTCTATGCACTGAAGGACGTATCGGTAGGAATAAAGACCGGAGCGCTGACGATACTCAAAGGACCTTCAGGCTCGGGCAAAACGACGCTGATGAACATACTCGGCGCGCTCGACGCTCCTTCGAACGGCGAAGTACTCTTTGACGGCAAAGAGATAGGCGCGATGACCGAGGAGGAAAAAGGAAAGCTCCGGCGCGAGAATTTCGGCTTCGTATTCCAGTCGGTTTCGCTGATCCCGATCATGACCGTTTTTGAAAATGTCGATTTCGCGCTGAGACTCGCGGGTTACGAGGGTGACCGTGCCGAGAGAGTAAACAAATGCCTCAAGATGGTCGGACTTGCGGCGCGCGCGCAGCACATGCCGCAGGAGCTCTCCGGCGGTGAGCAGCAGCGTGTGGCGATAGCCAGGGCCATCGCTCACAGACCTAAGGTAGTGTTTGCCGACGATCCCACGGCGGAGCTCGACAGCCAGACCGCTATCAGCGTTGTTAATATCTTTAAGGAACTGGTAAAGGAAGAGGGCGTGACGATCGTCATGACGACGCACGACACGAGCCTGATGTCGGCGGGAGACGCGGTGTACACGCTTGAAGCAGGTATCTGCTCCGGTGGCTGATGCAGCAGGGCATACATGTCCGCTTCAATAATAGGAGAAGAAAATGAGTGAAGATTTAAGTATAAACGCCGGTCTTGACGAACAGCCCATGGTGCTGGCGGAAAACCTGGTAAAGATATATAAGACCGCGGACATCGAGGTGCTGGCGCTCCAGGGACTCGACCTGACCGTGCAGAAGGGCGAGCTGACCGCGATCATCGGTAATTCCGGATCGGGTAAGTCCACCTTCCTCAACATGCTCGGCGGTCTCGACGAGCCCAGCGCGGGCCGTCTGTACGTGGACGGACAGGATCTGTTCAAGATGACGCGCACGCAGAAGGACGAGTACAAGCGCAACACCGTAGGCTTCGTATGGCAGAACAACGCCAGAAACCTGCTCCCCTACATGACCGCGCTCGAGAATATCATCACTCCGATGCTGCTGACCTCGGCAAAGGATAAAAAGGCGCGCGCAGAGGAACTGCTGGACCTGGTCGGCATGAGCCACAGAAAGAACAGCAGGCTCTCACAGCTCTCCGGCGGAGAGCAGCAGAGGATAGCCATAGCGATAGCTCTGGCCAATTCACCGAAGCTCCTGCTCGCGGACGAGCCCACGGGTTCCGTAGACCGCAAGACGGCTGACTATATCTTTGATGTGTTCAGAAGGCTGAACCGCGACTACGGACAGACGATCATCATCGTAACGCATGACGTGGAGCTCTCGAAAAAGGTTAACAGGGTAGTAGCGATCAGGGACGGTAAGATCAGTTCCGAGAGAATACTGCGCGAGCGCTACCAGGGCAGCTTCGAGGCCGGAGCGGTCAACTGGATGGAAGAGGAGACGCAGGACGAGTTCGCGATAGTCGACAAAGCCGGGCGTCTGCAGGTTCCGAGGCATATGCTGGAGGACCTCGGTCTGGAGGACAATAAGATCAAGGTAGCATATGAGGAGGGGAAGGTAATTCTGTCCAAACCGTAAAAAATTTTGTGCATAAACGAGCGCATTATATACCGCTGTATTCATGTAAAAAGTGCCACGGCAGGCAAACACATGTCTGTCGGAGGCATTTTTTAATAAGACATACTTATGAATATGTTATTTACAAAGTCCAAAAAATGCAAGAAAATGTAAAATCCTAACCAAAACAGGATGGATAAGCAATGCTTATGTAAGCGCTTATACAGTCCGAAAAACGACCTTAAAACCGCCTACGAATATTTATCGATAAAACGTGTATAAATATTCGGAAAGCCCCTGTTTATGCGGTTTTACGGTTCTTTTATTCAATTTTTATATTGACAAACGTGAGCAGTTGTATAAAATATATTTATTAGCGTGAACATGTTGCTTTACTGCGACAACGCGTTAAATGAAAAGGAGGAGAAATATGAAAAAAGTTAAAAGAGCTCTCGCTCTGCTCTTCGTTCTGGCTTTAGTAGTATCCTGCTTCGCAGGCTGCAAAAAGAAGACAAACGATCTGCCGGACGACAGCACTGCAACAACAGCTACCCCTGTTCCGGATAACGGAAGTAAAGATGACAAGACTCCTGACGCAACACAGGCTCCCGATGCAACAGCAACACCCGAGCCCGTAGCTGAGACACCTAAGGATTATACTTACCATGTATATCAGTCGTCTCTTTCTGATAACTGGAACCCCCACACATGGGAGACAAATGCTGATGACAGCATGCGCCGTTACTTCATGACCCCTTGGGTTGACACAACAGTTGGTGATTCAGAGAACGGTGAATATCAGGTTATTTTTGAAGCAGCTACTTCGATCACAGACGTTACCAAGGACCATCAGGATGATCTGGTTAAGTACGGATGTACACTTCCTGCAGGCAAGGCCGCTACTGACATGACCGAGGGTTATGTGTACGAGATCAAGCTTAATCCCGCTATGTGCTGGGAAGACGGCACCAAGATTGCTGCTGACGATTACATCTACTCGATGGAGCAGCTTCTTAACCCCGACATGATGAACTATCGTGCTAACAACTACTACGATGGTGATTATGCTGTTGCGGGCGGAAGAAAGTTCTACTTCTCCAAGACACCCGGCTACTATGTTTCATATACCACAGCTTATGATTCAATCGAAGCTGCAGCAGCAGAAACCGAAGTTCTGATGAACGCTATCGATTTCTGGAACGCAGCAGGATACATCGATGCTGACGGCAACGAGATCCCCGAGTATATCCCGATCACAGACGAAACAGTTTACAGTGCTGACGGTGCAGGCGATGATGCATTCAGCGCTAAGCAGCTTCTTGAAGAGTATGGTCAGTATTTTGCTCCCGGCGGCGGATACGAGGCTGATATCGTTATCTGGCAGGACAATGCAGACCTTGGTGCAGGCTTTGATGTTGTAGGTTTCTACAAGGTTGATGACTACACCGTTCGTTTCGTAGGTCAGGAGAAGACCGATTATAACCTTATGGTTCTCGGTCAGCTCGATGGTTCGTTCCTTGTTTATAAGGATCTCTATGAGAAGCTTAAGGACACTACCGGTGAGCTCGTAACAAGCAGCTACGCTACTTCAAAAGAAACAACCATGTCTTATGGTGTTTATAAGATGAGTTCCTTCCAGGAGGACAAGCAGGTTGTTCTCGTTCGCAACGAGAAGTGGTTCGGTTGGGAAGATGATGGTAAGGGTGGACTTGTTTCTTACACACCTTTTGAGGTTGACGGAGAGAAGAAACAGCAGTACCAGACAACCAAGATCGTTATCGATGTTATGACAGATGATGCGGCAAAGCAGGCATTCTTAAAGGGCGACCTTGATTCTTGGGTTCCTTCGAGTGCAGACCTTTCGACATACTCTCTGTCTGACAAGATGTACAAGGCTCCTGAGACTTATACTGAGCGTCTGTTCTTCAACACCAATCTTGACGCCCTTAAGGAGATGGATAACTCCAAGGGTAACCAGAACTCGGTTGTTATGAGCAATGAGAAGTTCCGTAAGGCACTTTCACTTTGTATTGACCGTGCAGAGTGGGTTGGTAAGACTGCCGGATTCATTCCTGCATATGCTCTGCTGAACAGCCTTTACTACTATGATTTCTATAATGATCCTACATCGAGCTACAGAAATTCAGAGCCCGCTATGCAGGCACTCTGCAACGTATATGGTGTAGAGTACGGCGCAGGAAAGGCTTATGCTGATCTTGAATCTGCCGCTAACTCGATCAATGGTTACAACCTTACAGAGGCTAAGAAGCTTATGGCTGAGGCTTGCAAGGAGCTTACCGATGCAGGTCTTTATGCAGGCGGAGATATCAAGATCCGTGTTGCTTGGATGGCAGGCGCTCTTGATTCTGACGCAGAGGCACAGGTATCACTCCTTCAGGACTACCTCAATGCAGCACTTGATGGTTCCGGTTTCGGCAAGGCTACTCTTGAGCCTCTCGGAAACCTCACCAGCCCTTCACGTTATGATGCGGTTCCTCAGGGCGAGTACGCTATTGGCTACGGCGCATGGGGCGGTGCAGCATTCTATCCTTATACATACTTCAGAGTATACTGCGATCCTAGTTATACTAAGCTTCATGAGGGCGGATGCTGGGATCCCACCACTGAAACTCTTACTCTGAATGTTAAGGGTGAGGATGTTACCATGACATGGCAGGAGTGGTCAGGCTGCATGGAAGGTGTTGGACGCTACGCAGCCGAAGATCAGCAGACCAAGCTTCAGATCCTTGCCGGTATCGAAGAGAACTTTATCAAGAAGTTCTACTGCATACCTCTTGCAAGCATGACTACCTGTGAAATGATCTCCTACAAGGTAAA
>CAMZAI010000097.1 GCA_947304065.1 uncultured Clostridia bacterium
CGGGTTTTACGGCATTTATCGAGTTCCAGCCCATATGAGGTATCTTATACGGCTCAATATCCTTAAACAGCTTTATATTGCCTCGCAGAAGCCTCAGGCCTTCAATATTGCCCACGTCACTGCCGGAACCTATACTTTCCTCGCTGGAATCAAACAGAAGCTGCATTCCGAGGCATATCCCCAGGAAAGGCGTATACGAAAGAGCGAGTTCCTTCACTGTTTCGGTCAGTTTATACTCCTTCAGCTTCTGCATTGCATCAAAATAGGCTCCGACTCCCGGGAAGATGACTTTCTCACAGCTGCGAAGCACTTTTGCGTCGCGAGTGAGCTCCACATCCATCCCGAGGAACTCCAGAGCCTTGATAACACTTAATGTATTTCCTGCATCGTAATCAATAACCGCAACTTTACTCACTGATAATCTACCTCATAATCGCCGAGAAGCTCGTAGATATATGCGCTGTAATCGATATTATCTACGTATTTCATCATGTCATAAGCATCCGACTCGCTCATCTGGAATTCCGATGCGAGCGCGTCAAGAATACCGCTTTTAACATAATTTAAATCGTCCTCGATGTCAAGTAAAGTTGCCAGTTCAAGGTATTTATCGTACCGAAGCAGGCCTTTGAGCAATGAATCCAGCGCTTTTTCGCGGTTATTGCTCTTCATGTAGTTCTGATAAGACGAAAGCTGAATGTTAACATACATTACAGTCATGATCTTATCGTAAAGCTCAATATCCTTATCCTTGATACGCAGGCCGTAAACCTCGTAATACGCCTCGTTATAGTGCTGGCGGTCGAACTCGGTCTGCGCGTTCTTGATACTGAGATTGTAGTAGTAAATATTGGTGCCTAAGATGATAAAGATCGCAAATACAGCGAAGATAACGAAAAGTATCGAGGCTCCTGCACGGTTGATCCTGCCTTCGTTGACCTCAAGCGATTCGAGCGCAAGCTTCTCTTCCTTCTTCTTCTGAGCTTTGACCTTGGCTTCTTCAGCCTTGCGCTTCTTTTCCTCAGCCTTTTTCTTGGCTTCTTCTTCCTTCGCGGCCTTGGCTTCGGCTTTTTGCTTTTCCTTTTCTTCCTTGGAAAGGGCCTTCTGCTCTTTCTTTTTCTCGGCGTCCTCTATCTTTTTCTTGGCCGCCGCTTCTTCCTTTGCTTTCTGCGCCTCGATCTGTTCGGGAGTCAGTTCCTCGACAACATTGGCAAAAAGACGCTCAAACAGACTCTTTTTCTCTTTGGACTTCTTTTTCTTGGCTTCTTTCTTTTCCTGGGCGTCGGCGTCGAGAGATTCGATCTTTTTATCGAGATCTCCGCTGTCAATGTCGTCAAGAAGCGAATCAACGTCAAGATCGCTTATATCGGCAAGAGTCTCTTCCGCAGGTGCGGCAGCAGGCTCAGACTCGTCGCTGGTGTTCTCGAGGTCAGATTCCGAGAGGAAACTTCCCGTACTTAAAATATCGTCGAGAACAGAATCAACTGTAGCCGGATCCACCATCTGCTCTCCGCCTTCTCCGGCTTCGGGTTCGGGAAGCTCGATCTCGATCTCGGGTCCCGGAAGCTCTTCCTCTGCAGGTGCAGCTTCGGGCTCGGGTACATCGAGCATGGCGTCCGGAATATCGGTGTCGAGAAGATCTACAATGGGTTCTTCTCCGCCGGCTTCGGCATTTTCAGCCTCTGCTGCAGGAATATCCTCGGAAGGAATATCCTCGGAAGGAATATCCTCGGCTGCGGCATCTGCCTCAGGCTCTATGGCGTCACCGAGCAGATCCTCGATCGCATCTCCGTCGGGTTCTGCAGCAGCCTCGCTAATATCGAACAGGTCATCTGCGGAAGCTGCTTCTTCGCCGCCTTCTTCGGTGCCTTCTTCCTCATGCTCCTGCTGAGCTGCGGCGAATATCTCGGACAGATCGTCTTCTCCGATCGGTTCTGTCTCTTCTTCGGGCTCTCCTGCTCCGGCTGCGTCCATATCGGCAAGCAGTCCGTCAAGGAGCTCATCTACATCAGCATCATCGGTTGCTTCCGCCATATCTTCGGATGCGTCAGCTATTTCTTCTGCGGCTTCAGAAATATCTTCTGCCGCATCTACTGTCTCTTCAACAGTTTCTTCCACCGATTCGGGAATGTCTTCTATGATCTCTTCCGCGGCCTCGGGAATATCCTCGACTGCTTCAGCAATCTCTTCTGCAGCTTCCGGTTTTTCTTCAGCTATATCTGCTGCAATATCAGGTATGTCGGCGGCAATATCTTCAGTTTCATCTATTGTCTCTTCAACGGTCTCCTCAACCGCCTCGGGTATATCTTCTATGATCTCTTCTGCGGCATCAGGTATATCTTCTACAGTTTCTACGATTTCTTCAGTGGCTTCGGGTATATCTTCAACCGCATCAGCGACCTCTTCGACTGCCTCTGTTATATCTTCGGTTATATCTTCTGACAGATCAGCTGCGATATCAGGTATATCTGCCGCAATATCCTCAGCCTCCTCTGCAGTTTCCTCAACAGCAGGTTCCGGAACCTCATCTGCAGGCGGAGCTGTCCTGATCACGCCGTGAGAAATCTCAAAGCTCGCTCTCCTCGGCGGAGTATTTATTTTTTCGAAGTATTCGACTGCGTTCTCGGCGGTATCTTTACTTTCTGCCGTAACAGAACTAAGCAGACTATCCAGATAGGATTCGTCTGCCTGATTAGTTCTCTTATTCTCACACTCTTCACAAAAGTCCATTCCGTCGGGAATGGGCTTGTGACACATTTTGCAGATTGCCATAAAGTTACTCCGCCGTGGAATATTTAGTCGGCGATAAGCTTGTCTATTGTGGTAACAAGCTGTCCGATCTCGGGCTTAGACAGCTGAGCGTTTGCACCGAGGGACTCGCCCTTGCGTCTCATTTCATCATTAACAAGGGACGAGAAGATGATAACCGGAAGATTCTTCATTCCGTTATCGTCCTTGATAAGCTTGGTAAGTCTGTGGCCGTCCATCTGAGGCATCTCGATATCGGTGATAACACACTTAACCTTGTCATAGATAGTGCCTTCATCACGGAATGCACAAAGCTTATCGTAAGCTTCCTGTCCGTTATTGTTCATGATAACATTAGTATATCCTGCTTTGTGAAGTGAATCAAGGATAAGCTTGCTAAGAAGAGGAGAATCTTCTGCAACAAGTACAGGCTTCGTGTTGCGCTGTCTCTCGCCGAGAGCGTCAATATCGGAAACCTTAAGTCCTGTCTCGGGGCTGATATCCGAAACGATCTTCTCGAAGTCAAGGATAACGATGAGCTTGTCGGAAAGCTTGATGATACCGGTCGCAACGCCCTTTCCGGAATTGCTGATCGACTCATCGGGCTTTGTGATATCTGCCCACGATACACGCTGGATACCTACAACATCGTTAACATGGAACGCGATATTCAGCTTGTTGAAGTTGGTAACGATGTACATGTCGGATCTGGTATTCTCTGACGGAGGAAGACCAAGC
Organism: uncultured Clostridia bacterium; assembly: GCA_947304065.1. Taxonomy (GTDB): domain Bacteria; phylum Bacillota; class Clostridia; order Lachnospirales; family Lachnospiraceae; genus RUG11977. The sequence continues at coordinate 3,487 of CAMZAI010000097.1, forward strand.
GACTTTGAAAGGTCAACTATGGTAATAATGGTATCGCGGGGCATAAATATGCCTTCGATACAGGGATGAGCATTGGGAATGGGCGTCGGCTGCTTGTAAGGAAGGATCTCCTTTATCTTCGCAACATTGATACCGTAATGATTGTGGCCAACGATAAACTCAAGCACCTCAAGCTCATTGGTTCCGCTCTCAAGTAAGATATTAGTTTCCATGTTCTACCTCCACATCGTTATTTTAAATTGATAATGAATTTCTTCTCGCCCTGTACCTCAAGATACCTGGGTACTTCGTCCGGAGAAACATAAAAGATCAGAGTTGCGTGAGCGCTCTCACCGGCCTTGATATTCGAGTTATAGAACTGGATATCGTCAGCGAAAAGCGAAAGCTCCGGACCGTGCATCTTACCGTCCTCGGATGAAAGACGATAATTGAGTCCGTACGAAACCGCATCAAATTTGGCGTCCGCTTCTGTATTGTTCTTAATGCTGAACTCTACGACACAGAGTTTCTTGCCGCTCGGTGCGGAGAACGAATAGAACTCTCCTGCGTTCGTGTAGCTGTCAGCGAGTCCGTGCTTCACATAATCAACCGCAAAGCCTTCAATACCCCCGGCCTCGGCAATAGATAAACACTCAGGTTCCGGAGGTTCTGTAACTGCAGGCTCTCCTGCCTCGGGCGTCGGAGTGATATCCGAATCGACCGGTGCATCCGCATCCGGAGTGGGCGTCGGAGCCTCAGTGGGAGTAGCTTTCGGCTTATTCTTCCTTGCTTCCTCCTCGGCCGCCTTTTCCCGTTCCTTGATCTGCTTTTCCAGATCTTTCAGGTCGAGAAGTCTGATGCTGTCCCTGTGATTCTTATCGTATTTGATAAGAAGATGCGCACAATACTGGGCTATCGCATCCGATTCCTCCTGTGTTATGCTGATATTATCACTGCCGGAGCAGGCGGTCAGAAAAACCGATAAAAATATCATTAAACATAAAATCGATACTTTTTTCAAAGTTAATCTCCTCGCATTCTCCACGTTAATTAATATTTTATCACCAACTTTGATTTTTGGCAACAACTTATGTTCAAAAATATTGAAAAAGTTAAATAGTTTTCTTAAACGTCATTTTTACTCAGTTCGAACCAGAATTCAACACCGGCCAGATGATTCTCGACGCCGTATTTTTCGTTATGCTGCTCCATGATAGCCTTAACGATCGAGAGTCCGATGCCGTTGCCGCCGTACTCGCGCGTACGGGCCTTGTCGACCTTATAGAACTTGACCCATATATTCTCGATATCGGCTTCGGCAATGTTGCTTCCGGTGTTGAATACCGAGATCCTGACTTTATTGTCGTCCTTTTCCTTAAAGCTGATGTCTACAAACTTCTGGCCCTGTGCATAATGGATCGCATTGCTCAGATAGTTCGTGACAACCTCTTCTATCATGCTCTCATCGGCCCAGACATATACCGGTTCATGTTCGTTGAATACGATATTTACTTCCGCAGTCTTTGCGATAAGATCCATTGATGAAGCAACGGTACGTACAAGCTCAACGATATCAAAACGCTCGAGGTCCAGCTTGTTCGAGCCGAACTCGATCTCATTCAGCGAGAGCAGCTTCTTGACCATATTGTTCATCTTCCTGGACTCGTCGATGATAACGTCGCAGTAGAAATTGCGCGATTCAACATCGTCATCGTTGATATTGTCCTGAAGGCCCTCGGCGTAGCCCTGGATGAGCGCGATAGGCGTTTTGAGCTCGTGAGAAACGTTGGAAAGGAATTCCTTGCGCATCTCGTCGATCTCGATCTTATGCGCGATATCGCGTTCTAGCTCAATATTCGCTGTCTTCAGCTCGGTGATCGTGTTCTCCAGTTTGTCGGAGAGGGTATTTATACTCTTACCAAGCCTGCCAAGCTCATCCTTTCGTTTGCCGCTGTACTTTGTATCGAAATCGAGGGAAGCCATTTTGTCGGAAATATCGGCGAGCTCCAATATGGGCTTTGTCACGCTCCTGCTGATAAATATCATGGCAAGAAGACCGATGATAATGATCGCGGAACCGACGATCGCCAGGAACGAGCTTGCTATTCGCGCGCTCTCCTCTATATTTTCAAAGCTTGAACGGATAAATACAAGATAATCGTTGTCGAGATATCCGACGAGATCGATATAGAACGAATCAACCTCTGCATCGTAGAATTTGTAAACATCATAAGAGCCTTCTACTGTCTCAAGAAGCGTGGTATTTGATTCCCCGCGGAAAAAAGCGCCGAAAATATAACGCTGCAGAGCAGCGGTGATCCTTTTGTATTTGTCGTTTCTGACAAAACTGATCTCACCGGATTCATTCATGTTTACCTGTATGGGATAAACATAATAGAGTCCGGTCCGGCCCAGCAGATCGACTTTTATTTCTGAAATGACATAGACATTGACATTGTCACCGGCTTCGAGCCTCTCGATCTTATTGATCGTTTCGCTGTCGGAAAAAGCATCCTCAGAGGCCGTAGCAAGCTCGTTAACGCTGGAATAGGTCTCGTTTAAGAGCTTTACCTTTCTGTTCTGGTAGTAATCGACCAGCAGGAATCTGTTCGCGAGCCAGCTGAGTACGATCATCGCGGCAAGGAGCAGGGAAACAATGACTGTCAGTTTTATCCTGATTGATTTTCTCATTCCTTGATCCCGTTATACCTCAAATTTATATCCCATGCCCCAGATGGTCTTGATGCAGTCGCCTTTTTCGCCCATCTTCGAACGGAGCTTTTTGACATGAGTGTCGATAGTGCGCGCGTCTCCGAAATAATCGTAATTCCAGACATTGTTGAGGATCTTGTCTCTCGAGAGCGCGATGCCCTTATTGGCCACAAAGTAGCTCAGAAGTTCGAATTCCTTTACCGAAAGCACGATATCCTGCCCGTCGATAAGTACCTGATGCGCGGCCTTATCGATAGTGATTCCGTTGATCTCTGTCACATCGTCGTTAATGGCGTTTGAACGGCGCAGGATCGCGTCAACACGTGCCACAAGGATCTTCGGGCTGAAGGGTTTCGTGATATATTCGTCGACACCGAGTTCAAAGCCGAGCAGCTCGTCGCGTTCGTCGCCCTTCGCGGTAAGCATGATGATCGGCACCTTGGACTTCGCGCGGATCTCGCGGCATACCTGCCAGCCGTCCATCTTCGGCATCATAACATCAAGAATAACAAGGGCGATGTCCTTGTCGGAGAAAAACATATCAACGGCCTGCTCTCCGTCCTCGGCCTCTATTACCTTAAACTCGGCTTTTGACAGAAAGTCCTTTACCAGCTTTCTCATTCTGCTCTCGTCATCCGCTATAAGAACCTTAAGCATATCCATGATCGGTACCTCCTAATGTCAGAAGTTGATTTCACAGAGACTATTGTAAACCTTATGTATGAAAAAACTGTGATCTGATGATCAGTTTCCGTCCTCAAGAGCCTTTTCCTTCGCCTTTAATGCTTCTTCGCGGGCGTTAAGCTCCTCTTCCCAGGCGGAATACTTATCCTGCAGGGCGATCTCTTCGTCGACAAAAACCAGATTATTGTTGTGGACGGCAATGGCGAAAAGGATGCCGATCACGATTATCAGACCGACCACGAGCATCCAGATCTTTTTGATCTTGCTCCTCAGATACTCGACCATGTTCTTTGCCTGTTTTTCCTTATTTGCATGGTCGTTGATCTCTCTGTTCAGGCGCTTGATGGTATCGGAAGGCTTGTCGTCTTCGTCTTCCGGTATATGAGCGTCGACGTCGGAAGCATATTCGGACGCTGTCTCTGAATTGATCAGCGCCGTCTCGTCGCCGAATTCGGTCGAATCCTCTTCAGTCACAAAACTCGGGGAATGAATGGTCTTCAACTCCTCCTCATCGATCATTTTCGAAGACAGAACGGTATCGCGGAGCTGTTTTAAAAAGCATATTCCGAGTATCGTGTTCAGGGTCTGCCTGTCAAGCAGCTTGATATAGACCTTCAGCGCGATCTCCGGTTTTGTGACATCCATTTTCGAGCAGATATAATCGATCGTTTCGGATTCCTTCTTCGCATCGGCGAATTCCTTCGCGGAATTGAAGTGGAATCCTTTGATCGTCAGATTGTCCCACATGTAAAATGCTCCTTACGAAATAGGCTCAAAATCACTCGCGGGATGCTTGCAGAGAGGACAGATGAAGTCTTCGGGAAGTTCATCGCCCTCGTAAACATATCCGCAGACCTTGCATACATAGCCCTTCTTGCCCTCTGTAGCGGGCTTGGGCTTAACATTGTTCTGATAGTAGGTATAAGTCATGGTGTCGCGGTCGCTGAGCACTCTGGCCTCTGTTACGGTGCATATAAACATGCCGTGAGTGTCGAGGTCGACGTATTGTTCTACCTTAAGCGACATAAATGCATTGATATACTTCGAAAGGAATACAATTCCGTTATCCGAACGCAGAACTTCTTCGCCCTCGAATTTGTCGACGTTGCGTCCGCTCCTGAAACCAAACTGCTCAAATACGCTGAAAGGAGCGTCTACAGACAGGCAGTTGATATTCATAACGCCGGTCTGCTTTACGACATGATGAGTATAATTCTGCTTGTTGATCGTAACAGCGATCCTGTTGGGCGTATTCGTAACCTGTGTAACGGTATTGCAGATCATGCCGTTATCGCGCTCGTCGTCCTTCGAAGTAACTACATACAGACCGTATCCGATCTTGAACAGGGCCGTCATGTCGTTCTTGTTCGCGGTGGTTCCGTCCTGCGCGATATAATCCCTGCAAAGCTCCTCGGCAAGATTCTCGATCTGCTGCTTATTCTCGTCGTTCATCGCCGAGATGATCTTAACCGTAGTATCGGTAAATGTGATATCCTTGCTGCCTTCGAACATCTTTGTAATGGTTTTGGCAGCCTGCGGAGCCCATGATCCGTTCTCGATCAGACCTATAGTGCGCTTGCGGTATCCGCGCTCGGTAAGATGCTCAACAAACGAACGCATGAACGGGAATATATCTGAATTATAGGTGGTAGTAGCCAGTACGAGCTTGCCGTAACGGAACGCGTCTTCAACGCACTCTGCCATGTCTTCCCTTGCAAGGTCCGAAACAACGACCTTCGGGCAGCCTTTTTCCTTGAGTTTCTGTGCGAGAAGGCTGACCGCCTGTTTTGTATGTCCGTAAACACTGGTATATGCGATGAAAATGCCTTCGCTCTCGGCTTCATACGAAGACCAGATATCGTATTTCTTGATGAAATGTGCGAGATCCTTCTTGAGTACAGGTCCGTGAAGAGGACAAATGGTCTGTATATCGAGCTCAGCGGCCTTTTTAAGGACTGCCTGTACCTGTGCTCCGTATTTTCCTACTATGCCGAAATAATATCTCCTCGCCTCGCAGTCCCATGCGGATGAATCAACCGCGATATCGCCCTCGGGATCGTCCACGTCGTTCGCTCCGAACTTGCCGAAGCCGTCGGCCGAGAACAGAACCTTATCGGTGCTGTCATAGGTCATGAGAACCTCAGGCCAATGAACCATGGGAGCTGTGATAAAGGTGAGCTTATGCGATCCGAGATCGAGCGTGTCGCCCTCTCCCACGATCAGACGGTTGTCCTCGAAGTCCTTTCCGAAGAAATTCATCATCATCGGGAACGCCTTTGAAGACGCCACGATCGTGGCGTTCGGATATGTCTTTAAGAAATTGATGATGTTCGCGGAATGGTCGGGCTCCATGTGCTGAACAACAAGATAATCGGGCTTGCGTCCGCCGAGAGCCTTTCTGATATTGTCGAGCCATTCATGCGTGAAGGAGGCGTCAACGGTATCCATAACGGCAACTTTATCGCCGAGGATAAGATATGAATTGTACGCCATGCCGAGCGGGACAATATACTGCCCTTCGAAAAGGTCGATCTTGTGATCGTTTACGCCTACATACCTGATGTCATTTGAAACAGTCATATCAGCAGCCATTTGAATACCTCCGTATAATTATATATTTTGTTTTTACAATAAACCCGGTGTTAGTTGTCGTCGGCGAAATATTGCCATAATCTTATTAAGGATCGATCTTTATCGATTCAATGATGATCTCCTCAAGCGGAGTATACGTGTTCCCTTCTTCAATCTCTACTTTAGAGATCGCGTCGAGAACTTCAAAGCCCTCATATACCTGGCCGAATACAATGCAGTGTCCGTAAAGCCACGGTGCACCGCCGTTTTTCTGAAATACAGCGTAAAGTTCTTCGTCGATATCTGCGCCGTACGCGGTCTTAAAATACTCTTCGGGAGTGACCTTCTTATATGCGAGCAGCTCTTCGAGCTCCTTTAAAAAATCGCTGCCGGCGGTTACGATCATGAACTGCTGCGCCGAGATCTTCTCTCCGGATTCGGCAATACACAAGGAGCCTCTAAGCGGATAATAGTCCTTATTTACTTCATCCTTAAAAGCCTTATCCGTCGCATGTATGTCCTGCTTATTCCCCATCACCATCAGGCAGTAGTCATCTATAACATTCTTCAGAGTATTTCCCGAATAATTGCCCTCGGCGGCAAGCCTTATAAACTGTTCGACGGCCTCCGGAGCGGCGTCTCCGAAGAGCCTTACCGAAATGCTCCCGTAATCGGCAAAATTGATGACTGCGGTATGGTTCCCCGACGCGGGATCAAGCTGAACCGTCTCTATTTTCCTGCTTTTGTGACAGCCCGTAAGAAGCGCGGCTATCAGCAAAAGACAGAT
>CAMZAI010000098.1 GCA_947304065.1 uncultured Clostridia bacterium
CGACCTCCAAATGTTAGATTTTTGGTCTAACTTTTGGGGGTCGGTACAGGTTCAAAACCGCCGGCCCTGTTTTTACGCTCTCACAAACCTGAAAACATTCCATGAGAGGGGTTTCAGTTCCGCTGTTACCTTCATATCCCTGCAGACCGTGTCTTTCGCTTCAACAGGCTTAAGATCCGGATCGATATCCTGCTTCGGAGTCCTGTCCTCGGTGAACATTTCCGTATGACCTTCGAAGCGCATTCCCGAAAGGCCTGTGATATCCAGGGTAAATTCCGCCGTATCTTCCCAGTCGCGGTTGATAACGAATACGTTGAGCGTACCCGCTTCCGGATCGTAAGCTGCCGCAGAATCGATGAAGTCCACCTGATCCTGCTCGTGATACTTGTGCGTATCGTCGAGCGCATAGCTGTCCAGATCGTACTTCTCGCACTCGACCGCAGTCCTGAGCGAAATTCCGTGACCGTCCTTTATAAGATCCGCGTAGGTATAGTACGCCGGAACGGTAAATACGTGATCGTGATCGCAGCCCGCAGCAACGCCGAGACCGGATGTCATGCAGCCGATCTTCACACGGTCCGCGTGACGCATCATTTCAAGCATAACGCCCGCATTGCCGAGAGCCATCAGCATCGGATCCATCGGAGGGAACGAACGTGAAGGCATGTTGTCGGGATCGTGGCGGATATATTCGCGCGCCGGATCAAACTTGTAGTGCGTACCTGCCTGATTGTATACTTCACGTCCGAAATGAAGCTCCTGCTTCTGCATCGGGAATACTCCGTATTCGTCAAGGGAAAGCTTCATTACCTTGGGAGAACGGAGCAGCTGCTGAACGTAGTCGCAAAGTCCGATCTCGGTACGGATATAGTCTTCGAAATAACGGGACGCAGCCATGTACTGCGCATAATTGCCGATCTCGGAGGACTGATAGTGATGCATGGAAATATAGTCTACCGAGTTATAGCATTCCTGCAGGACCTTACGATCCCATTCCGGGAAATGCAGCAGATCCGGAGAACTCGAAACGCATACCGCCGTCTCGATGCTTCCGTCTACCCATTTCATGGCCTTTGAGACTTCGTTCGCAAGCACGCCGTAGCCTCTGGGATCCTGCTCCCAGGACGCTACCTGCCAGGGTCCGTCCATTTCGTTTCCGAGATACCAGACCTTGACGCCGTAAGGCTTTTCATGACCGTATTTCTTTCTGAGGTCGGACCAGTAGGTCCCGCCTGCGTGGTTGGTGTATTCAACATTGTAGATTGCGTCGTTGATATCGCCCGTGCCGAGGTTGATGGTATACATCGGCTCGATGCCTACCTTTTCGGCCCACTGAAGATACTCGTCATGTCCGACGTCGTTCGGATAATACTGATGCCATGCAAGGTCGAGATGTTCCTTTCTCTGCTCCTTCGGGCCTATCGAATCCTTCCAGTCCCAGCCGGATACGAAGTTGCCGCCCGGAAGACGGACCGCGGGAACATTTGCCTTTTTCAGCGCCCCGATCCAGTCTGTACGGAAACCCTGTTCGTCGGCCGTAGGATGCTTCGGATTGTACATATTGCCGTATACAATGCTTCCTATCGGCTCCATAAAAGCGCTGTAGATACGGTTTGAGATAGTGCCGATCCTGAAATCGGGATTAACTGATACTCTTGCTTTTTTAGCCATTTTGCTGCCCCCTCTGCTGCTTAAATATTTACCCCATTCCCTTTGTGCTGCCTCTTAAGCGCCGAGAGCGTATCCTGCCTCAAACGCCTTCTTGTTGATCTCTACGGTCTTCGGAGGAACCGTATTCTCGATCACTTCGAGCCAGTCTTCTTTCTTGAAATCCATGTGACGTGCGGCCATTCCGAGCACGATGACATTGAAGGTCTTCGGATTGCCCAGTTTGAGCGCTTCCGCCATGGCGTCTACCTTAAGTACCTTGTACTTCTTCTCGAGGTCCTCGATGATGTTCTCGGGATACTTGGCCGCGCCGATGACTACGGGCATCGGATCGATGCGCTGGTCGTTTACTACAAGTACGCCGTCCTTCTTGAGGAAATGCGCATATCTTAACGCCTCGAGTCTCTCGAACGCGATCAGTACGTCCGCCTGTCCCTCTTCGACGATGGGCTCGTTAACCTTGTCCCCGTAGCGTACGAAGGTTACTACCGAACCGCCTCGCTGAGCCATTCCGTGAACCTCAGAAAGTTTTACGTCATAGCCTGCTTTTATTGTAATTCCGCCGAGTATGCGGCTGGTAAGGAGAGTTCCCTGACCGCCGACACCGACTATCATGATATTTCTGGTCTCCATTGTCGTTTGCCTCCTTCTCCTTACTGATTTAACGCACCGAACTTGCACAGACCCGCGCAGAGTCCGCAGCCGTTGCACATAGTAGCGTTGATCGAGATCGTTCCGTCCTCGGCCTTTGTGATGGCGGGACATCCGGGCTTCATGCACATGCCGCAGCGCTTGCACTTCTCGGGATCGATGCGGTAAGCGGGCTTCGGCTTATTGCTCTTGAGCAGTGCGCAGGGTGCCTGAACGATGATGACCGAAACGGCCTCACGCGCGGTCTCCTGCTTGATGAGCTTCTCGAGCTCCTTCGTATCAAATGCGTCGACAACATAGGTATTCTCAATACCGATACCGTCGTGGCAGAGCTTGTACAGATCGATGGCCGGGACTTCTTCGCCCATCAGGGTCTTGCCCGTAGCGGCGTGGTCCTGGTGTCCGGTCATGCCCGTCGTGGAATTGTCAAGGATCAGAACGGTGCCCGTTGCCTGATTGTAGAACATGTTCATCAGCGAATTAACGCCGGTGTGAAGGAATGTCGAATCACCGATAACGGCTACCCAGTCGCGGACATATTCCTTGCCCTTTGCCTTCTCCATACCGTGGAGAGTGCTGATCGACGAGCCCATGCAGACCGTGGTCTCAAGCACCGAAAGCGGAGCAACGGCGCCGAGCGTGTAGCATCCGATATCGCCTGCCGCATGAATGCCGAGCTTCTTCAGCGTAAAATAGGTGCTGCGGTGAGGACATCCGGGACAGAGGATCGGAGGACGAACCGGAACCTGTGCGGGAGTCTCGAGCTTCTCGTCGATACCGAGGATCGCCTTCTTCAGCATATTTGTGCTGTATTCGCCGAGCACGGTAAGAATCTCCTTGCCTGTGCACTCAATGCCCCAGCTCTTTACCTGCTCCTCGATGATCGGATCGAGCTCCTCAACGATGTAGAGCTTGTCAACCTTCTTCGCGAAATCGATGATCATCTGCTTCGGAAGGGGATTTACACAGCCGAGCTTCAGAACGGAAGCCTCGGGAAGCGCCTCTCTTACATACTGGTAAGGGATACCCGAAGTGATCACGCCGATCTTCTTATCGCGCATTTCAATGCGGTTGATCGGGAATTCGGCGCCGTCATCCGACATCTGCTGCTCACGGGCAACAACTGCGGGATGACGCGCGATCGCGTTCGCGGGCATCATGACGTTCTTTTTGATATTCTTTTCGTAAGGGATATCGATGGGCTCGCAGCGGTCCTCAAGCTCCACAAGTCCCTGCGAATGCGCAAGTCTCGTGGTCGTGCGGAGGATAACGGGAGTATCGTATTTCTCGCTCATGTCAAACGCGAACTTCGTGAATTCCTTTGCTTCCTGCGAATCCGAAGGCTCGAGCACCGGAACGTGCGCAGCGCGCGCAACGGCTCTCGAATCCTGCTCGTTCTGTGAAGAATACATTCCGGGATCGTCCGCCGCAACCAGAACGAGGCCACCCGAAACGCCGATATAACTCACGGTATAGAGAGGATCGGACGCAACATTGACGCCGACCATCTTCATGGATACAAGCGAACGCACGCCTGCCATGGAAGCGCCGATCGCAACCTCCATCGCCACCTTCTCGTTGGGCGACCACTCGCAGTACACATCTTCGTATTTAACAATGTTTTCGCTGATCTCGGTACTGGGCGTGCCGGGATAAGCTGCGGATACCTTTACTCCGGCTTCCCACGCGCCGCGCGCAATGGCTTCATTGCCGAGCATAAGCTTTTTTTCGGACATTTCTTTCCTCTCCTTTATCAATATTGTTTTAAGCTATAGTATGACAAAAAATACCGTCATGCAAGCATAAAATGCATAATTATAAAACCCAGGCCTACCGAAGCCACATTGGCGATCGAAGACCTGAGAAAACAGCGTCTGAGCGTTTCTCCCGTAAAAGCCCTGTACAATACCGCTTCGCCGACTATTGCCGCGAGCTCTCCGAGTACCAGCACTGTAATGTATAATATTAAATTCCCGCTGTATACGCTGACCAGCAGCAGACACAGATTAAGTATCGGATTTGTGAGCGCGTTGACCAAAATGCTGAAAAGAAGCCACTTTACCGACTTTGTCATGAAGACGATCACGACGCCTTCGATAACTAAGGTCAGCAGCAGTGCCTTTATCAGCAGGGCCACTCCCTCATTCATTCGGTCTTGTTCCCGTCAGCGGGCGGATCAATGGGCGCCTGTGCGAATGCGTTCTGCTGTGCCGCTGCAGCTTCCTTCTTCTTTCTGCTGCGTCTGATGCATAAGAGCACGACAACTATGATCGCAACTACAACGAGCGCGATAAGCGCTACAAACAGGATGGGGCCGACTACGCCTGATGAGTAGTCAAGAGGTCCCGCGGGTGCTACATCGAGAAATGACATTTACTCCTCCTATTCTGTTGCCCTCAGTTTTTTACGGACAATCCCTTATCATTTTTTAATGCACAGAACAGTCCCGCCGCCGCAAGTGCAGAAAGCACCGCGATAAGGATATTGCAGACGGTCTGCTCCGGAATTCCGAATAAGAATACGGGCATCGAGCCCAGCCACAGCGCGATCGTTGTGATGCCGAACGCCACGCCGGGGTGCTTTTTAAGGACTGAGACCAGTCCTCCGAGCGTCACTGCCATGGTCATTGAAAACAGCGCCACGGCTATCAGCGAAAGCCACATTATATTATTGCTCACGAGCAGCAGCGGAACCGCGAGCAGGCAGCTGACAATGCCTATCCGCTTCGTCCCGATAATATCCGAGAGTATTCCTCCGAGTATCTTTCCGATACCCATGAACACAAACAGGAATACGGTCTGCACCGCCGTTTTGTTCCACGCGGTCGGGATGCCGTAGCCGATATAAGCCCTGACGGTCACTACGAGAGCAAGTATAAGTATCACGATCCATGCAGGTCTGTCCGCCGCAAGATCGTGCAGACAGGGCGAGCTGTCGAAATCGAACACATCCGGTCCTTTGCTCCTGATCCGCCTGTCGGTCAGGATCATAAGTCCGGTCGCGAGCGCTATCAGCACGAACGGGATCCAGCTCACTCCTGCAGCGCCTGCGAGCAGCCTGCCCGTGATCACGCCGAACGAGCCGCCTCCGACAAACAGCGCGCTCTCGGAAAGCCTGCCCTCCGACACGCGAAGCGTCGCCATCGCACCCGAGATATGGATCAGTGCGTTGCCGAATGTAAGCAAAATAAGTCCGGCCATCAATGCTGCCGGAACGCCCGATGCGTTCAGCATTATCAAACCGCCGGCAATGATGATCACGCCGCCGGTCACGCCGGGTCTGAATCCGGGATACTTTTCACAGAGAGCGCCGAACAGAGCCTGCGGGACAAACGCCAGCGTATCGAACGCCACGCAGAAAGCCCACCACAGTCCGGAACCGCCAAAGACCTTATAAAGAATGAAAAAACAGAGCACTTCTACCGAGAAATGAATAAAACAATACGCAAGCCCCGTTTTCCAGTCGATCTTCATATACCCCCTCCTCCAAACAAGGTTAAGTATACCACACGTGGGTTTTTGCGTAAAGAAAAAGCACCGACCCCGAAGACAATCCTCAGAACCGATACTTTCAAACTGCACCTTCAGGGGCTCGAACCCTGGACACCCTGATTAAGAGTCAGGTGCTCTACCAACTGAGCTAAAGGTGCATTCCTTATTCAATTGCGCTCTCTCAACCGAGCACAAGGTGCATTATATAACAGAATTTTTTCAAATGCAAGCACTTTTTTCAATTTTTTGAAAAAATTTTTTCTCAAGGCTCGGAAGCCGCAGAAACAGGCCCTTTTTCGTGTTTGAAAACAGCCCTGAAAATCGGATTCCCCATGCCCGAGAAGCGTTCTTCGTACTCGGTCATGACATTTCCCTCGGCGTATTCGCTGTGATGAAGGTCATAGGTCAGGTCGGAAATGCTCCATCCCGCCTCCTGCACAGCCTCCAGGCTGTAATCAAACAGATCCCTGTTGTCTGTCTTAAAGCAGATGCTGCCTTCTTCCTTCAGGATATTCGCGTATTTGTCCATATGGGTGCCCGAGGTCAGGCGCCTCTTCGCGTGATGGGCCTTCGGCCAGGGATCCGAGAAATTGAGATATATCCGGTCCACCTCGTCCTCAGCGAAATATTCTTCAATATTGTCCGCGTCGGCAAGCAGCAGTATCAGGTTCGGGAGCTTCAGCTCCTGCTGCTTCTGGAGCGCGCGGTAGAGCACCGCGTCGGCCCTCTCGATACCGATATAATTGATCTCGGGATTCAGCCCCGCCATCGTCGTGATAAATCTGCCCTTGCCCATTCCTACCTCGATATGCAGGGGTCTGTCATTTCCGAAACGCTCCTTCCACTTTCCCTTCCATGCTGCGGGATCGTGTTCCACGAATTCACTCTGTTCTATGATAGGCATTGCCTTCGCAATATGTCTGAGTCTCATTATTGTCTCCTTCTGAATAACATCTTTTGATATTTTACCCTTCCGCGCGGTTTTTTGCAATTCAATGTGACAACCCCTGCGGTTTGTGATATAATAATATCTTGTAGATTTATGGGCTGTCGGTATTTTGGGGAAGGTCCCGGATCTATACAAGTATTGAGGAAAGGAAGGGTGTTCATATGGGCAAAGGCCGTATTTTCTGTCTTCTCGGACCGTCAGCGTCCGGCAAGGACAGCCTTTTCCAGGCGATCTTAAAGCGCCAGCCTATTCCGCTGTCTACAGTTGTCTCCTACACCACACGTCCGAAGAGAGGCAACGAGACCGAGGGAGTTGAATACTTTTTTACCGATATTCCGAGTTTCAGACAGATGCGTGACGAGGGACGCATCATCGAGTATCGCTGCTACCACACCGTAATGGGAGACTGGTATTATTTCACCGCCGATGACGGCCAGATCGACGACACGCACGATTATGTGATCACGATGGTCCTCGAAGGCTATGAGTCGCTCCGCGATTACTTCGGAAGCGACCGTGTAATACCGATATATATAGAGGTGGAGGACGGCGTCAGGCTGAGCCGCGCTTTGGAGCGCGAACGCAGACAGCCCGAGCCGAAGTATACCGAGATGTGCCGCCGTTTCATTGCGGACAGTGAGGATTTTGCCGAAGAGAAGATCACACGTCTCGGGATCACCAAACGCTACGAGAATAATGATTTTGACACATGTCTCGCCGAGATCTGCGCACTGATAGAGAGCTACGCGGACTGACGGGATCTACGGAGGCGCCTTATGGATATCAAGGTTAATCAGACCACTCCGGTCACCCAGATCGAACAGACGCAGGCGAACAAGCCTGCGGACGGTACCTTTAAGTTCACGCTCGCGAGCGCGATAGAGGAGTCCGAGCTTGCGGAGCGCCTGAGTAATCTCATGGGCGAGATCACGGAGCAGGGTGAAAGGATCAAAAAGCGCCGCGACATACAGGATATGCGCCGCTACCGCTCGCTGATCAAGGATTTCATGAACGAGGTCGTTAACCGTTCTCATAAGTTTTCGCGAGAGAACTTCCTTGACAGGCGCGGACGCCACCGTGTATACGGAATGGTCCGTCTGGTCGACGAGAAGCTCGATCAGATCGCTTCGGAGCTCTTAAAGGACGAGCAGGACATGCTGCTCATTATGAACAATATCGACGAGATCAGAGGCCTGCTGTTGGATATCTTCACCTGATCCGCAGCGCCCGGAGGTATGTGAATGCTCAGCTTTAACGACATAATCGGTCAGGAAGGCGTCAAAGCCCATCTGACTTCGGCGCTGTCCGAGAAAAAGATCTCGCATGCCTATATTTTCGCGGGAGAGGACGGCTCCGGCAAGATGATGCTTGCCGAAAGATTCGCCGCAGCCCTCCAATGCGACGGCGAGGGGACCGATCCGTGCGGAGCGTGCCTTAACTGCATGCAGTCCGAGGCTCACAGCCATCCCGACATTATCTACGTCACTCACGAGAAAAAGGACATCACTGTCGACGACATACGCCTCCAGCTCGTGAACGATATAAGGGTCATGCCCTATTCCGGCCGCTACAAGATCTACATAGTCGACGACGCCGAGAAGATGAACGAGCCTGCGCAGAACGCGCTGCTCAAAACGCTCGAGGAGCCGCCCGAGTACGCCGTTATCCTGCTGCTCGCGGAGAACACCGGCAAATTCCTGCAGACCATATTGTCGCGCTGCGTGATCCTTGATATGAAGCCTGTTGAGCGGGCGCTGATCCGCGACTATCTGATGAAGGAGAAGCAGCTTCCCGATTATGTCGCGAATCTCTGCGCTTCGTTTTCCTGCGGCTGCATCGGCAAGGCCCACCGCTATGCGGAGGACGAGGGCTTTATCGAGGCAAAGGACCGCGTGCTGAGACTGGTTTCCGATCTCGACCGCATGTCACAGGCAGAGATCTCCGCCGCGATCGCCGCCATGGGAGACAAGAATTCGGCTGCTGCCATGGACGATTACTTCGATCTGCTGTCCATGTGGTACCGCGACGTTCTCGTCTACAAATCAACGCACAACGCGGAAAGGATCCTGTTTTCCGAGAATCTCCGCTCTGTCGGGGAGCAGGCCGAAGCGAAGAGCTTCCCGGCCCTGAACAATATTTTCATCGAGCTCGACCGCACAAAGGACCGGCTCAAAAATAACGTAAGCTTCCCTGCTGCCATGCAGCTTCTGGTCGAAGCAATGAAAGCAAAATAATCCGTAAGGAAGGATATTAAAATGATAAAGGTAATTGGAGTAAGATTCAGACACGCGGGAAAGGTTTATTATTTTGACCCGCTCGATTTCGAGATAAATAAGGGCGAATCGGTCATCGTAGAGACCGCTCGCGGCGTCGAATTCGGAACTGTGGTGCTCGGTCCCGCCGAGGTTGAGGACAGCAAGGTCATCCAGCCCTTAAAGCCCGTGATCCGCAAGGCCGACGAGAGCGATTTCGCGACCGAAGCCCGCAACCGCGAAAAGGAAAAGAGCGCATTTGACATCTGCCTCGAGAAGATTCGCAAGCACGGCCTCGAGATGAAGCTGATCGAATGCGAATACACTTTTGACAACAATAAGGTTCTGTTCTACTTCACCGCAGACGGACGCATCGATTTCCGTGAGCTCGTAAAGGACCTGGCGGCCGTGTTCAAGACCAGGATCGAGCTTCGCCAGATCGGCGTGCGCGACGAAGCAAAGGCGCTCGGAGGCATCGGTATCTGCGGCAGGCCTCTTTGCTGCAATACATATCTTCCCGATTTCGCACCCGTTTCGATCAAGATGGCGAAGGAGCAGAATATCTCGCTGAACCCTTCGAAGATATCCGGCAACTGCGGCAGACTCATGTGCTGCCTGAACAATGAGGAACTCGCTTACGAAGAGCTGAACGCAAAGCTTCCCGGCGTAGGCGACCATGTCGTTACCTCCGACGGACAGCACGGCGACGTAGCTTCGGTCAACGTATTGAAGCAGATCGTCCGCGTGATCATCACTCTTGAGAACGGCGACAAGGAAGCCCGCGAGTATTCTCCCGAACAGCTTACCTTCAAGCCCCGCAAGCGCAAGGACCGCGGTTCTTCCGACGCTGAGATGAAGGAGCTCAAGGAATTGGAGATCCTCGAGGAAAAAGAAGGAAAGAGCAAGCTTGAAGACTGATATTGTTTTATTGCCGGGTGAACGCATAGACGACCTGGAACGCAACAATTTCAAGATAATCCAAAACCCCGCCCGGTTCTGCTTCGGCATGGATGCCGTGCTGCTGAGCGGGTTTGCTTTTGTGCGCGAAGG
>CAMZAI010000099.1 GCA_947304065.1 uncultured Clostridia bacterium
GATGTCCACTACAACTTTCTTATCATCCTTTGTAGCAGCAGCTTTTACAACGGTACGTATGGACTTTGCGATACGGCCCTGTTTTCCAATGACCTTTCCCATATCCTCCGGTGCGACTTTAAGCTCGATAACAAGGGCCTTTTCGGTTTCCTTCTCGGTAACCTCAACCTGCTCCGGATGATCGACCAGTGATGTAGCTATAATTCTAACTAATTCTTTCACTACTGATCACCTCTCAATTATTTTACGATACCGGCCTTCTTGAAAAGCTTACCTACGATATCTGTAGGCTGAGCACCGTTAGCAAGCCACTTCTTGGCTGCCTCCTCATCAATCTTGAACTGACTGGGCTCCTTGTTGGGATCATAAGTTCCGATCTCCTCGATGAAACGACCGTCACGGGGAGAATTGCTGTCTGCAACGATAATTCTGTAGAAAGGATTCTTCTTTGCACCCATTCTTCTAAGTCTGATCTTTACCACTATTGTCACCTCCTTAAATAATTATGAATGTATCCATAAATGAAGTTAAAACACTGTTACTCAGAACTTCATATTAAATGGCATCTTGAACTTGCCCTTCTTGCCCTTCCCGCCGAACATTCCGGACATCTGCTTCATCATCTTGCGCGTCTCGCCGAACTGCTTCACCATGCGGTTCACATCGGCAATGTCCACGCCCGCGCCCTTCGCGATCCTGTTCTTACGGGAAGGATTGAGAATATCGGGATTCGCGCGTTCTTCCTTTGTCATGGAGTTGATGATCGTCTCCATCTGCCTCATGCCGTCCTCACCGGCTGCGAGATCGACGTTCTTAAGGTTCATACCGCCGATGCCCATACCGGGAAGCATCTCCATGATCTTGCCCAGACCGCCCATGTTGCGCATGTTTTTGATCTGTTCAAGGTAATCGTTGAAATCGAATTCGGCCTTGCGGATCTTCTTTTCAAGCTCCCTGGCCTGCTCTTCGTTGTAATTTGCTTCAGCCTTATCGATCAATGTCAGGATATCGCCCATGCCGAGGATTCGCGAAGCCATGCGGTCCGGATAGAACTGCTCGACATCGTCCATCTTCTCGCCGGTACCGATGTAAAAGATCGGCTTGCCGGTAACGAATTTGATCGATAATGCCGCGCCGCCTCGGGTATCGCCGTCAAGCTTGGTAAGGATGACTCCCGTGATCTCAAGCTTGGCGTTGAAGGTTTCGGCAACATTTACCGCGTCCTGACCGGTCATCGAGTCGACGGTGAGGATCGTATGGTCAATGCCCACATTCTCCTTTACCGTGATCAGCTCTTCCATCATCTCTTCATCGATGTGGAGACGGCCGGCGGTATCTATGATCACAACGTTCTCGTTATTGGACTTAGCATGCTCGATAGCTGCCTTTACGATATCCACGGGAGCGTGATCGGTACCCATCTGGAAGAAATCGACTCCGACCTTGCCCGCATTGATGCGCAGCTGTTCGATAGCGGCGGGCCTGTATATATCGCAGGCAACAAGCAGCGGCTTGCGGCCCTTTGACTTAAACTTTCCTGCCAGCTTGGCGGCCATGGTGGTCTTACCTGCACCCTGGAGACCGCACATCATGATGGTGGTGATCTCGTTGCCGGGCTTAAGCGCGATCTCGGTCGTCTCATCGCCCATCAGTCTGGTCAGCTCTTCGTTAACGATCTTGATGACCATCTGTCCGGGCGTCAGCGACTTCAATACGTCCTGGCCAACCGCTCTTTCCTGTACACTCGATATAAATGTCTTAACTACTTTAAAGTTAACGTCAGCCTCGAGAAGTGCCATCTTGACTTCTCTCATGGCTGCTTTAACGTCATCCTCGGTAAGACGGCCCTTATTGCGCAAATTACGGAAGACATTCTGGAGCTTCTCGCTCAAACTGTCAAATGCCATCTGTTATCTCCTCTTTAAGTGCGGTATTCCGCATCCTTAACCTTCAAGGGTATCCTTAGCCTTACGGACAAGCGAAAGGAGCTTGTCGGAATCCATATTCCCGGCTGCGATCATCCTCTCGATACTGTCAAGCACCGAATCCGTCTCATCGAAACGTGCGAGAAGACCGAGCCTCTGCTCATAATCGCGAAGCTTTGCGGAGCATCTCATGACAGTGTCACGCACGCCCTGTCTGCTGATGTCGACCTCCTCGGCAATCTCCGCGAGCGAATAGTTATTGAGGACATAATCCTCAAAAACCACGCGGTTATTGTCTGAGAGCAGGCCGCCGTAAACATCGTAGAGCCTTGAAAGTTCTATTATTTCTTTGATTCTGTCGTCGGCATCCGGACTCATGCGTTCTCACCCCGCTGTAAAGCATTTTTCTTTACAGCTGATGATTATACCGATATAAAGCCCTTTTGTCAACGACTTTTTTAAATTTATTCTTCTTTTTTATCGCCTTCGAAAAGCGCCTCGACAAAGGCCTTCGGATCGAACTTCTGCAGGTCGTCGATATGCTCGCCGACGCCGATGTACTTAACCGGGATCGAAAGCTCCTTCTGAATGGCTACTGCAATACCGCCCTTCGCGGTTCCGTCGAGCTTTGTGATGATGATACCGGTGATCTCGGCAACCTCGCAGAACTGCTTTGCCTGTGCCAGAGCGTTCTGACCTGTGGTTCCGTCGAGAACGATCAGCGTCTCCCTGAATGCATCGGGATACTCCCTGTCAATGATCTTATTGATCTTGCGGAGCTCCTCCATAAGGTTCTTTTTATTATGAAGACGTCCCGCGGTATCACAGAGCAGGATATCCGCATGTCTGGACTTTGCTGCCGTAACGGCGTCGAATACAACAGCCGCGGGATCCGAGCCTTCGCTCTGGGAAATGAGCTCAACTCCCGCTCTGTTGGTCCACTCTGCAAGCTGGTCGATCGCACCGGCCCTGAAGGTATCGGCCGCAGCCACGAGAACGCGCTTTCCGTCGCTCTTTAACTGTCCGGCGAGCTTTCCGATCGATGTGGTCTTACCCACTCCGTTTACGCCGATCACGAGAACTACCGAATTCTTCTTCTCAAAATCGTACGCATCCTCGGGAACGTGCATTTGGTCCACGATACTGTCGATCAGCAGCTGTTTGCAGTCCTCGGGATTCTTGATCTTCTGCTCCTTAACACGGGTTTTCAGATCGTCCATGATATCCATCGTCGCGTTGATGCCGATATCGGCCATGATCAGCGTCTCTTCAAGTTCATCGTAAAACTCGTCGTCGATCGACGAAAAAGCGCTGAAAATGCTGTTCAGACCGTTTGAAATACTGTTTCTTGTCTTGGCAAGGCCTGCGGCAAGTCTGCCGAAAAAGCCTTTCTTTTCCTCACTCATACCTTGTATAACCTTCCTTTTTACGTCAGATCACCCTCGATAAGATTTACCGAAACGAGTGTCGAGACGCCCTTTTCCTGCATCGTTATTCCGTAAAGAATGTCCGCCGCGCTCATCGTGCCGCGTCTGTGCGTGATAACAATGAACTGCGAATTCTTAGTAAGCTTATGCAGATAGCTTGAAAAACGCTTTACGTTCGAATCGTCGAGCGCCGCTTCTATCTCGTCGAGCAGACAGAAAGGCGAGGGCTTGAGATTCTGTATGGCAAAAAGCAGCGAGATCGCGGTCAGAGCTTTTTCTCCGCCCGAGAGCTGCATCATGTTCTGAAGCTTCTTTCCCGGCGGCTGCGCGATAATGATAATGCCTGCCTCGAGCATGTCCTCGTCGGCAACCATCTCCAGCTTCGCATGACCTCCGCCGAAGAGCTCCCTGAACACGATATTGAATTCCTTGTCGATAAGCGCGAACTGCTCCGAGAACTGCTTTCTCATAGCCTCGTCGAGCTCGTCTATGATCGCCCTGATCGATTCCTTCGAACTGATCAGATCGTCTCTCTGCGAGGAATAAAGCGTGTAGCGCTCCGAAACCTCCTTGAATTCCTCGATCGAATTGACATTTACATCGCCGAGATCCTTTATCTGCGACTTCGTCTCGGAAATGTCCTTTCTCGCCGAACCGGCCTTAAATTCGGGATCCCTGTACTGCTCTGCGCCCGATACGGTCAGCTGGTATTCTTCCCAGATGTAATTTGTCTGGTAATCGAGCTGCTCGGTCAGCTTATCTTTCTGCGTCTGGATACGCATAACCTCTTTTTCAAGCTCCGTAACGCGCTTTCCGAGCTCTGCCCAGTGCTCAAAGAAGCTCTTGTGCTCATTGGTGACTGTATCCTTTTTATTGCCGATATCGACGATGCTCTGTTCGAGTTCGGCGATCTTCTTTGTATTGAATTCGATCTTTTCGCGGTTGGAAGCGATCTCTGCGGCCTTGGCTTCGGATTCCTGCCTGGAATTCTCGCCGGTGCTCCTGATATCCTCTTCCTCGGTCTTTAATTTGTCTATCTCGGCCTTGATACGCTTGATGTTCTCGTCCGAGTACAGACCGGCCTGCTCCACGTTCGCGGCTTCGAGCTTGATATTGTTGACCTTCTCGACAGCCTCGCCCTCGGAAAAGCGCAGTTCGACAAGTCTTGCGTTGCATTTCTCGATGGAGTTCCTGAACTCGCTTCCCGCGTCCTCGTTCTGCTTTAAGAGCTCCTTGTTGCCGGCGATCTGCGCGTTCAGCTCGCTCGCCTTCTCTTCGAGGCTCCTGGTCTCTTCCTCCCAGGCCTTGCCCTTGTTCCTGATCTCCTCGGTCTGCTGCTTTTCCTTCTGAAGATTCAGCTCAGCGCTGTTCTGATCTACCGAGAGTTCCTGTATCTTTGCACGGGTCTCATCGAGGCCGTCGCGGATATTCTTTTTCTTCGCTGCAAGCTCTGCTTGCTGTTCTTTAACCTTATCGAGATCCTTTAATGCCGAAGCAACGGATTTCTCAAGGTCTGAGAGCTCTCTCTTCCTTCCGAGCAGATTGCTGGAATTCCTGTATGCGCCGCCCGCGATCGAACCGCCGGGAGCGAGCTGTTCGCCCTCCAACGTTACGATCCTCAGCGAATAATCAAAGCTCTTTGCAAGTGCCAGCGCATTGTCGATCGTATCGGCCACGATAAAGTTCTTCAGCAGATGATTGATCACGCCTCTGAACTTCTCATCGCATTTTACCAGTGAAGCAGCGTCTGAAATAACGCCCTTTGCCTTCATGGCCGCGGGATCGTTATCCTGCTTTCTCTTTCCTACGCTGGTAATGGGCAGGAAAGTCGCGCGTCCGAGCTTGTTCTTCTTCAAATAATCAATGACGTCCTTTGCGGTCTGCTCATCCTCGGTCACGATATGGGAAATGGAAGCGCCCAGCGCCGTCTCAACAGCCGTCTCGTACTTTTTCTCAACCGAGATAAGGTCTGCGACCACGCCGTCGATGCCTTTGAACTTCGCGCGGTTCTCCATGATGTTGCGTACGGTCGCGCCGTAGCCTTCATAGCGCTCCGCGATATTTTTCAGTGATTCGAATTCGGACTTGAGTCCGATGTATTTCTCGTGGGTTCCCTCGTACAATGAAGCGAGTCTGCGCTCTTCCTCGGAAGCCGCACGCAGATCCTCGGTAAGCTTTTGCAGCTTGTTCTTCTCGTCGAGAACTTTCTCGGAAATGCTGTCGTAATCCTTCTCCAGGGAAGCTGTGCGCTCCTGCGCATCGGCGAGCTCTGACTTGTTCCTGAGCATCCTGCCGGCAAGCTCGGATCTGCGAAGAGCCACCTGCTCGAGCATGGTGTTGTATCTCTGCAGGTCGGACTTATATCCGCTGTCCTCGTTCATCAGACGAAGGATTCCCGTATTCGCGGACTCAATATTCGATGAAAGCTCAGCGATCTCATTCTTGATCGCGGTAACCTTCTCAGAAGCCTCGGCAGCCTGTGTCTCGAGTTCCTTTAAATGAGCGTCGCTGTCCTTTTTCTGGTTCTCAAAGGAAGCCATCTCGTCGTTTTTGTCTTTTATCTCGGCGTAAATGGCGGCGATCCTTTCGTTGATGCGCTCGCTGTTTTGCGTGATCGCGATCATTTGCTGCTCAAAGAGCTTGATCTCGCCTTCCATTTTCTCATTGCCGATCAGCAATTCGGAACGGAAATTCTTGGCGTCCTCGAGAGCCTTGTTATAGTCCTCGATAATGCCCTCCAAGCGCCTGTATTCGGTCTCCGCGTTCTCGTTCGCGGTCTTTGTCTCATTCAGCTGTTCGTTCGCCGTATTGAACTTCTCTTCGAGTGCCTGACGTGCCGAATCGGACTTGTCATATTCACACAGGAAATAGTTCAATTCGAGCTTTTTGAGCTGTTCCTTGAGATTTAAATATTCCCTCGCAACCTTCGACTGCTCCTCGAGGGGACCGATGCGCTTCTCGATCTCGCCGATGATATCCATGATACGGTCAAGGTTTGCGCACGCCTCGTCGAGATTCTTCTCTGCGATGGCCTTTCTCTTTTTGAACTTAACGATACCTGCGGCTTCGTCGAAGAGCTCACGCCTGTCCTCGGGCTTCGTGCTCAGGATTCTGTCAATCTGGCCCTGTCCGATGATCGAATAGCCTTCCTTTCCGATGCCGGTGTCCATGAACAGCTCCTGAACGTCGCGCAGACGGCAGGTCATGCCGTTGATCATGTATTCGCTCTCGCCCGAACGGTATACGCGTCTCGAGACGCTTACTTCATCGTACGATACCGGCAGCTTGTGATCGGAATTGTCAAAAGTTATCTCAACGAAAGCAAAGCCCTGTGGCTTTCTGGCCTCAGAGCCTGAAAAAATGACATCCTGCATATTGGTTCCGCGCAGCTGCTTCGCGCTCTGCTCGCCCAGAACCCACCTTACGGCGTCGGCAACATTTGATTTACCAGATCCGTTCGGTCCGACAATAGCGGTAATGCCGTCGTGAAATTCAAATTTTATCTTCTTCGCAAAGGACTTAAAGCCCAGTATTTCTATGCTTTTAAGGTACATCTGTTATCCAACCCTTACTTAAAATGTTCATAGCCTCTTTGGCCGCAACCTGCTCGGCGTTCTTCCTGCTTGAGCCCGTACCTCTCCCCAGAGTGCGCTCGCCTATACGGACCTCCACCTCAAACTGCTTGCTGTGATCGGGGCCCGAAGTCCCGACGATCTCATATACTATCGGCTCGGAGGTATGCGCCTGCACGAGCTCCTGAAATTTGGTCTTATAATCGACAAAATCCAGATGCGCAAGGCTCTCGTCATTCAGTATGAAACTGAAAATGAATTTATTGGCCTCCTCCAGCCCCGAATCCGTATAGATCGCGCCGATAACGGCTTCCATAACATCGCAGAGCAGGGAGTCCCTCTCCTCGCCGTGACTCAATTTTTCACCGTGTCCCAGCAGAATATAGCTGCCCAGCTGTATTTTCCTGGCGCACGGAGCAAGAGCCTTCTCACATACGAGAGCCGCTCTGAGCTTGCTCAGCTCGCCCTCGTTCAGTTCCGGGAAATGATGAAAAAGGAAAGTGCTCGACGCAAGCTCGAGTACCGCATCCCCAAGGAATTCGAGACGCTCGTAGCAGCCCGTGCCGCTCTTCCTTTGTTCATTCACATAGGAACTGTGAGAAAGTGCTTCGATAAGAAGCGATTTGTTCCCGAAGCTGTAGCCGATCACTTCCTCCAGCCGCAAAGCTTCCTGTTCAAATATGTTCATCGCAAAACCTGAAGATCACCCGTGTGGATTCAGCATAAAAAATATGCTGCGGATGATGCGAAGGGACTGTCTCACGACAGTCCCTAAATAATTTTAGTTTATAGCATTTTTGATCTGCTCGACTGCATCTGAAACCGTAACAATTCTTTCGGCATCCTCGTTCGCGATCTCAATATCGAATTCCTCTTCGATCGCCATGATGATCTGGAAAATATCGAGCGAATCGGCACCGAGATCGTCAACGAATGTCGTATCCATCGTAATGCTCTCGGCATCCACCTGAAGTACCTCACTTATAATGCCCTGTAATTTCTCAAATTCCATAACTAGCCCCCAGTCTATTCTTGTAGAATATTTCTTTTTATTTTATCGCTGATCTTTGCGTCAGCAAACTTTATACATTGTATAATGGAGTTTTTGATCTCGATGCTCTTCGAACTGCCGTGAGTCTTTACGACAAGTCCGTTAAGTCCGAGCATCGGTGCTCCTCCGTATTCGGAAGTGCTGAAGCCCTTCAGCGTTTTCTTTAACTGAGGCTTCACCATCAAAGCGCCGAGCGATGATATCGGAGTGGCCGTCATGGCCTCTTTGATCTTGGTGATCAGTGCACCCGCAACGCCTTCGTACATCTTCAGTATAACATTGCCGGTGAAAGCTTCGCAAACAATTACGTCAGCGTCCCCGTAAGGTATCTGTCTGGCTTCGATGCTGCCTACGAAGTTAATGTCCGGACAAGCCTTGAGCATCGGATAGGTTTCTTTGACAAGGGCGTTGCCCTTCTCTTCCTCTACACCGATATTCACGATCGCGACTCTGGGATTCTGAACGCCCATGACGTGCTCCATATAAATGGAACCCATCTTCGCGAACTGTACCAGATGCGACGCTCTCGCGTCAACATTCGCTCCGCAGTCGATCAGAAGCGAACATCCGGTGACCGTAGGAATCAAAGGTGCAAGCGGCGTACGCTCGATCCCCTTTATCCTGCCGGCTATCAGCTGCGCACCGACCAGTACGGCTCCGGTGCTTCCTGCCGAAACAAAGGCTGAAGCTTCGCCTGTTTTAATAAGGTTCAGGCCAATGACAATCGATGAATCCTTCTTTCGCCGGATAGCCATGACTGGCGCCTCGTCATTCGTAATGACTTCGGAGGCTTCGACGATCTCAATCCTGCTTTTATCATAGTTCAGGCCCGAAAGCTCGGCAGTGATCGCATCAGTATTTCCGACAAGAAAGCACTTGAGATTGTCTTTTTCATTAACTGCCTCGACAACGCCTTTTACCACTTCGGAAGGGGCGTTGTCACCGCCCATGGCGTCAACGGCAACACAGACTGTTTCACTCATGCTCTGCTGTCTTTTAACCTTTCATTCTGTATTTTCATTTAAATGATAAACTATCAAAATTAAAAAATCAACACATTATTTATGCCCCCGGAAAAGGGCCTGAAAAGCCGCATCAAACCTTCTTATAGAAGAATGATGAGATCGTGTCGAAGCCGTACTGCTGAGGCTGTATGATCTGCTCTGTACTGCCGAGGAAAAGGATGGCGCCGGGCTTTAACGAGGCGTTGTACTTCTTATAGATCTCTGCCTTAGCTTCCTCGGTAAAGTAAATCAGAACGTTTCTGCATACGATCAGGTCGAGGTTGTTCGGATAAGGATCGCGAAGCAGGTTGTGCTCCTTGAACTCAATGCACTTCTTGAGCTCGGGATCGATCTGGAAAGCGGTATCCGATATCTTCTGGAAATACTTTTTCTTCAGCTCGTCTGGAAGACCCTTGATGCTCTTGTCGTTATAGAGACCGGACCTTGCGTGATCGAGTACCTGCTTGTCGATATCGGTCGCAATGATCTTGATCCTGGTGATCGGAACATGCTTTAACAGAAGCATGGCAAGCGAATAAGGCTCATCGCCCGTAGAGCATGCTGCGCTCCATATCTTGATCGAAGGAAGCTTTACCAGATCCGGAATAACCTTATCTTCAAGGATCTTCCACTGCTCGGGATTTCTCCAGAACTCCGATACATTGATCGTAAGGTACGCAACGAACTCATCGAACTTCTCTTTATTCGTCTTGATCAGGTTGACAAATTCCGCGTAGGACTTGCACTGGTTCCTCGAGATAAGCGTGTCGATCCTGCGCTTCATCTGCGCTTCTTTGTATGCGTTCAGGTCGATCTTGGTCAATGCAAATATCTGTGTCTTAAAATACTCGTAATTATCAGCCATTATATACTCCTCTCTGTTTCTCAATCTATACACTTACTATAACACATACTCTTGCTTTGGCAAGTGAATTTCTGAAATTCTTTATAAAAATTTCTAAATCATGTAATTGTCACCTGCCACCAGAAAATGAAAAACCCCTGCCGGATACCGACAGGGGTGTAAATGTTGAAATATAATATTAGGAAAAGATCAGTTCTCCTCA
>CAMZAI010000100.1 GCA_947304065.1 uncultured Clostridia bacterium
GTTTCCTTCGAGATCAGCGTGTACGAGTTGTAGAGCATGTTCAGCATATTGTCGAGATCGCTTGCATCCTTGATCGTAACGAACGCGAACCTGACGGTCTCTTTGATCCAGGTTCTTTCCTCGAAATCAAAATAGCTCGAAGCCAAGCTGTTAAACTCTTCCTCGGTGCACTCATTGCCGTTAAAGTCGCGGTACTTCATGCTTCCGTCGCTGTAGCTGTAGTTTGCTTCTCCGAGATTGCAGACATATTTAACCTTGCCGTCGTCGGTGAAATCAAGCATCATCATGCGGAGCAGGTCGCCGTTCTCATCATAGGTCCTGGTCGGGAATACGTAGTAGTAATCCGTATATGAGAAATTCCAGTACGATGAGATCGTCTCCATGTTCATGAGCGAAGGCTGCGCGGTATCCTCACTGCCGTCCGCGAGCTTAAACTGTGACTCGTATTCCATAGGCTGCAGCGTCCTATAATCGGCGCTCACCTGCCAGAAACGGTTGATCGTGGTATCGGGATTGTAGTTCATCTCGGTACGGATGAGCTCCAGCCTTCCGTCCATGTTAAGGTCGGTCACCGCAAAGAAGATATCTCCCGATGTCGTGGTCTTAAACCATGTATCGCGGCTGTTAAGGAGCAGCGCAAGCTGTGTCTCGATCCCGCTTCGGATCTCCTCGTAGGCTTCTTCGGAAGCCTCGTTCCAGACGATGCCCGCCGCGTTTTTGATCTCATCGGTCACTCCCGCGGCCGAGAGGATATCGTTTGCCTTTGAATCAGCCTCTGCCTGAGAAGAAAGTACAAGTCCGCCGTCCGCATAACCCTTTGCCTGGGCGTCGTCGGGCTGAACCGCGCTGTCGCCGTCGGTAAAGAAATAAAGATTCTGCTTCAGGTATTCGTTGCTGCCTCTCTCCTCCGAAGAGAAGTTGTAGAGCGAGAGCATGATGCTTCCGGTCTCCTCGCCCTGATCGCCTGCCATCGACATCAGCTCCTCGGGCAGGAACTGCGCGGGGATCACCGCCTCGGTAAGACCGAGCGCAAATGTGAGCGAATAAAGCTTCTGTTCCTTAAGATCCGATCCGACGTAAGCGTAATCGATCGCGATGACGTTCTCGTCCGAGCTGTCGGTCCTGCTGATATAGCCGGCGGCGTTGAGTCTTGCGCTCCTGGTCCCGTCGCTCCTTAAGCTCGTGATAAACTGCATCTTATTGTCCGCATATCCGAATATCAGAACCTCCTCCATGGGAGCAAGGCCGTAATTCTCATCGGTGTAAATGTATCTGACAGCGAGCTCGGGCTTGCCGTCATTGCCGCAGTCAAGTTTCGCGTACGAGATCGACTCAAGCTTTTGGGGCAGCAGGCGGTAGCTTAAATACTCGCTGCTTATGAAATTGCCGAGGTCGCCGATCGTGTATGTGATCGAAGGATCGAGATCCGCATAACCTGTGGTCATCTCAACCGCAAGAGCGCCTTTTACAAACTCCGCATATGCTTCGTCGGCGGTAAGTATCTTCGCGGGCTCTTCGGTCGGCGCCGTAGTAGGCTCGGTCACCGCTTCCGAAGGCACGGGCCTCTCATAATTGCTCTCCCTGTTCTTTTTGCCGCAGCCGGACGCCGTGCACATGACCAGCACGAGCACCAGCAGCAGCGATATTGCTCTTTTCATCTGTATCTTCTTTCTCCTTACTCTCTTACTATCTTGCCTCGAATTCAAACTCGGCGGGCAGGAATCTCGGGCATACGTTCTCGAGCGAAACGATCACCGAAGCCGCAAGCTGAGCGCCGATCTCGCAGCTCTTTGCCAGCGATTTGCCGTAGGTCAGGCCCATCGTAACACCTGCGAAGAAAGCGTCTCCCGCGCCGGTCGTGTCCTTTGCGGTAACCTTGCGTGCGGGGCTGTAGCCGCACTGTCCGTCGGCCGTCGCATATACCGCGCCCAGATCTCCGAGCGTTACGATCATGCAGGGTATCTCCGCGGAAATGACCTTCCTCAGCAGGATCTGCTTCAGCTCGTCGATCGATTTGTCCTCATAATTGTCCGTAAACAGGATCCCCGCTTCCTGCTTATTGCAGACAAAGCAGTCGGCCTGCTTGATGAAATCGCGGCGGTCGGCCGCAATGCTCATGTTCGAAACCACGGCGTATACGCGCTTGTTGTGCTTCTCGGCGAGCTTGAATATCTTTTTGACAATGTCTTTGTCCATGTCGATCTCGAGCGCGATGCTGTCTGCGTTCTCAAAGATCTCGTCGCCCTTCTCGTCCAGGAGCCTGAGCACCGGTGAAAGGTCGGGACGCTTCGAGATCGCGGCCTGCACCTCTCCCTTGTGGTCGAATACCGCGAGCCAGGTTCCCATTCCGTTCGGCACGCTCTGCATGTATTCGATATTTACCTTATGTCTGCGGAGCTTGTCAAGCACCTCCGCTCCGATACCGTCGTTATCCACAAGGCTTACAAAGGTCGGGCGCATCTCGACATTCGCGATGTCCTCGACAATGTTTCGGCTCACGCCTCCGTGCACCTGCTCAACGCGGCCCGCGTTGCGTCCGCCCGGGATATAGGTTCCCGAAGGATAACCCTTGATATCTACAAAAACCGCACCGAATACTACGATTCCCAAATTCTTTGCCATAACAGTCCTCCTAAAAAATCTGCTGTACGGCCGTTAAGGACCGGCCGCGAACCGCTCACATCCTCAGTAACAGTTCCTTCTCCGTAACCTCGCCGTGCCTGATGTAGAGCCTCGGCACTCTCTTGCTGACCGCGCAGGTAAGCTCGTAAGGTATCGTCCCTGCCGCTTCCGCAAGCTTCTCTATGGGATTGTGCGGACCGAAGACCTCTACCTCCGAACCCACATCCACTTTCATTTTGTCGGTGAGGTCGACCATGCACATATCCATGCAGATCTTACCTCTCTGGGGCACGGGGCCCTCCACGGTCATCAGGCTGCACTTGTTCGAAAGGCTCCTGAAGAAACCGTCCGCGTAGCCGTAGGGCAGAACGCCCATCCTGGTGCGTTTTTCCGTCGTATAGATCCCGCCGTAACTGATCTTTGTTCCGGGATCGTAGGTCTTTATCGTGCTGACCGTAGTCTTCAGCGTCATAGCGGGCTTCAGTCCGAGCATTGCGGCGTGCTCGCCGTAACCGTAGAGCAGAAGTCCCGGTCTTACCATGTCGAGCAGCGCCTCGGGATAGCAGACAGTAGCGCCCGTATTCGCGCAGTGTCTCAGCTTAAAGCTCCTTCCGAGCTTCGCCTCGACCGCGGCGATCACATCTTTGAACAGCTTCAGCTGCTTAAGCGTATATTCCTTCGCGTCCTCGCCGGGTTCGTCCGAAACCGCGAAATGGGTAAAAATGCCTTCGGCGTCGAGTCCGGGCATATTGCACGCCTCGCATATTCCTTCTACGCCTGTCTCATAATGTCTGCCCTCGCACAGGTATCCGAGGCGCGACATTCCGGTGTCCACTTTGATGTGGATCTTCAGCGTCCCGCCCGCAGCCTGCGCCGCCTCGCTGTACTCCACAGCCTTCGAGCGACAGGTCACCGCCTGCGTGATATTGTATTCGATCAGTCTGCCGACCTGCTCCTTCGGGGTATGTCCGAGGATCAGCACCGGTATGCCGGTGATCCCGTTGAGTCTGAGCTCCATCGCCTCGTCGATGCTGCTGACCGCGAGATAGTCGGCTCCGAGCTCCTCCAAAAGGCGGCTCACCTGCAGCGCACCGTGGCCGTATGCATCGGCCTTTACGACTCCGAGAAACTTCACTCCCGCGCCGATGTGTTCACGGATCTTTTTGTAATTGTATTCTATCGCGTCGAGATCGGTCTCGGCCCATGTTCTTCTAAGCGTAGATTCCATAATAATCTCACCTCTGCTTCGATTGCTTCTAGTATAATACCACGTTTTTGTGAATAAGTCTTGACCAATATATTTTTTTATTCCCTTCTGCTCCAAATCTGCTAGAATTAAGACAAAGAAACAAGAAAGGATGCCGGAAAAATGAAAGTAGTTCTCGATCATCTTACCAAAAAATTCCCGAATCGCAACAAAAAAGTAGGCGGCTTTGTCGTTGCCGTAAATGATTTCACCTTCGAGATCCCCGACGGCAAGCTCATCGGACTTCTCGGTCCCTCGGGCTGCGGCAAGAGCACGACGCTCAATCTGATCTGCGGCCTTGAAAAGCCCACCGAAGGACGTATCCTGTTCGGAGACGATGACGTTACCGGTCTGCCTCCGGAAGTAAGGGGCGTGGGTCTGGTGTTCCAGAACTATGCTCTCTATCCGCATCTGACCGTTGAGGAAAATATCATGTTCCCTCTGGGAAACCTGCGTGGAGAAGAAAAGCTCACCAAGCAGCAGATGAAGGATAAGGCTCTCGAAGCGGCGAAGCTCGTGCAGATCGACTCCCTTATGGAAAGAAAGCCGAACGAGCTCTCCGGCGGACAGCAGCAGCGCGTCGCTATCGCACGCGCGCTCGTGAAAATGCCGAAAGTCCTGCTTCTCGACGAGCCTCTCTCGAACCTCGACGCACGCCTCAGGCTCCAGACGCGTGAGGAGCTGCGCCGCATCCAGAACGAGACCGGCATCACCACCGTATTCGTAACGCACGACCAGGAAGAGGCGATGAGCATTTCCGACATGATCGTCGTAATGAAGGACGGCGTGCTCCAGCAGATCGGCATTCCCCAGGAAGTCTACGACGAGCCGGTCAATCTCTTCGTTGCGAAATTCCTCGGAACTCCCGCGATCAACGTTTTCGAAGGCCGGGTAAAAGGCGGCTCGCTCTACATCGGCGAGGACTCCGTGCTTGACGTGAAAGGAGTGGACGACCGTGATGTATACGTCGCGATCCGTCCCGAAGGCTTCATTGTAGACGACAGCGGTAGAATGAAGTGCACTCTCCTCCGACGCGAGGTCATGGGCCGCGATTCGAGCGTTGTTGCGAAGAACGACGCCTTTATCGGCGAAACGATCCGCGCGATCATCAGCTCCGAGACAAAAGTCGATACCTCGAAGCCCGACATCCGCTTCAGCCTCAAGCCCGCGAAGACTTATCTCTTTGACCGCAGCACAGAAGAAAGGATCCGGTTCAGCGTATGAAAAACAACCTAAAGGGCTGGCTCTACCTGCTGCCCGCCGTCATTTTCCTCGGAGTTTTCATGGTCTACCCGCTGATCGACGTAATCGTCTACTCGTTTGAGGAGGGCTACAATTTCGCCTCCCAGTCCTACACGGGTACGGGCCTTTACAATTACTCCTATGTCCTGCGCGATCCGTATTTCACGCAGGCCCTTAAGAATACGTTCATCATCGTTATCATCACGGTTCCGCTCTCGACCGGCCTCGCGCTGCTGATCTCACTGGGCTTAAGCAGCATACCGAAGGTCCGCGAGCTGTTCCAGACGATATATTTCCTTCCCTATGTAACGAACACTCTCGCAGTCGGACTCGTCTTCATGATCCTCTTCAAAAAGACGGCCTACACCGACGGAATGGTCAATCTCCTGGTCAAGGCATTCGGCGGCGAAGCGGTCGACTTCATAGGCGGCCCCTACTGGGCAAAGATGTTCGTAATGTGCTTCTACACGATATGGATCGTGCTTCCGTTCAAGATCCTGATCCTGACCTCCGCGCTCGCCTCGGTAAATGAGACCTATTACAAAGCGGCGAAGGTCGACGGCACGAGACCGGGCAGGATATTCGGAAGGATCACGCTCCCGATGATCGCTCCGATGATCTTTTACCTCGTGATCACGGGTTTCATCGGTGCCTTCAAGGCCTACAGCGACGAGGTCGCACTCTTCGGAACAGACCTGAACGCCGCAGGCATGAACACGATCGTCGGCTATGTCTACGACATGCTCTACGGCAACAGCGGCGGCTATCCGTCGTTCGCTTCGGCGGCCGCGATCATCCTGTTCGCGATAGTATTTACGATCACCTGCATCAACCTGCTGCTCAGCAAGAAAAGCTCTGTTTTCTAAGGGGGTACTGTAAATGAGCAATCAAAACGATTACGACCGTATAGAGAGAAACGCCAAACGGCGTAAGCTGATCAAAAACACGGTCATCTATATTTTCCTTGCGATATGGGGCCTCATGGTGCTGTTCCCGTTCTACTGGATGATCCTTTCGAGCATCAAGAGCTACAGCGCCTACAGTTCCGAGTATATCCCGAAGTTCTTTACGTTAAGCCCCACGCTGCAGAACTACTCCGAGGCCTTTACCGCAGTGCCTCTCGGCAAGTATTTCCTGAATACTTTGATCTTCACCCTCTGCACCACGGTGCTCATGATGGTTGTGATCATCCTCGCGGCGTTTGCCTTCGCAAGACTTGAGTTCAGGGGCAAGAACATCGTATTCGCGCTGTTCCTCTCGCTTATGATGATACCGAACGAGCTCGTCATCATCACGAATTTCGTAACGATAACCGATCTGGGCCTGCGCAATACCTTTGCAGGTCTCATACTGCCTTCGGTCACCTCGGTCTTCTACATTTACCTGTTAAAGGAAAATTTCGAGGCGATCCCCGAGGAGCTCTACAAGGCGGCAAAAGTCGACGGAACCTCGGACTTTAAATATCTTGTCCGCGTAATGCTCCCGATCTCCCAGCCCACCATCGTAACGATCATCATCCTCAAGGTCATCGAGTGCTGGAATTCCTACGTATGGCCCCGCCTCATCACGGACAATTCGAACTATTTCCTCGTATCGAACGGTATCCAGGAGATCCGCGAGAACGGCTTCGGCCGCGAGAACATCCCCGCGATGATGGCTGCTGTCGTTGTTATTTCCGTACCGCTCATCGTGCTCTTCCTGATCTTCAGAAAGAAGATAATGGCGGGCGTTTCGAGAGGAGGTACAAAGGGATGAAAAAAGCCTTTATTGCCATCCTGCTGCTGTGCATCCTGCTTCTTCCCGGCTGCCACGGAACGCGCGAGCGCAATGAATTCACGCTTCCGGACGAGTTCGACACCTCGCGCGATTACGAGATCACCTTCTGGGCGAAGAACGATACGAACAAGACCCAGACCGACATTTACGCGAAGGCGATCGAGGATTTTGAGGCACTTTATCCGAACATTCACGTTACGATCCGCCTCTACACCGATTACGGCAGGATCTACAACGACGTCATCACCAATATTTCCACGAACACCACGCCGAATGTGTGCATCACCTATCCCGACCACATCGCGACTTATCTGACCGGTGAAAATACCGTCGTTCCGCTCGATGCGGTCATGGACGATAAGAAATACGGTCTCGGCGGCAGCGAGGTTAATTTCGACGCGCCCAAGCGCAAAGAAATAGTTGAGAAGTTCCTCGGTGAATG
Organism: uncultured Clostridia bacterium; assembly: GCA_947304065.1. Taxonomy (GTDB): domain Bacteria; phylum Bacillota; class Clostridia; order Lachnospirales; family Lachnospiraceae; genus RUG11977. The sequence goes on from CAMZAI010000100.1 coordinate 7,329, forward strand.
CAGGATCGGCGACCATTATTACGCGCTTCCCTACATGCGCTCGACCGAGGCCTGCTATATCAACAAGACCTATGTCGAAGCGCTCGGCTATACAGTTCCCGACGAGCTGACCTGGGACTTTGTCTGGGAGGTTTCCGACGCGGCGACCGCTAAAAACGCCGACGGCACCTATAAGGTCAACGGCCAGAACGTCATGATACCCTTCATCTATAAGTCCACCGACAATATGATGATCCAGTATCTGGCCCAGAAGAACGCCGGCTACACGACCGCGGACGGCGATATCCTGATATTCAACGACACCGCTTTCGATTTCCTTTACGAGATCAAGCGTCATGTTGAAAAGGGCGCGTTCTCGACCTTCAAGATCTCCAGCTATCCCGCCAATTTCCTGAATGCCGGACAGTGCATCTTCGCTATCGACTCCACCGCGGGCTCGACCTGGATGGGCTCAAACGCTCCGCTCTCGGATATTGCCGAGGATATGTTCGTTGATTTCGAGACAGTCGTACGCACGATCCCCCAGTGCGATCCCTCAAATCCGAAGATGATCTCGCAGGGTCCTTCCATCTGCATTTTCAATAAAGAGGACACACAGGAAGTTCTCGCATCCTGGCTCTTTGCGCAGTATATGCTGACAAACGAAGTGCAGACTGCCTATGCCGAGACCGAAGGCTATGTTCCGGTCACCACGAAGGCGCAGGAAAGCCCCGAATATCTCGACTACCTCTCCCGTGCGGGCGAGGACAACAAGGTCTATTACGACATAAAGCTCCTTGCGACTCAGCTCCTTCTGGACAATATCGAGAACACCTTCGTAACGCCTGTGTTCAACGGTTCCGCCTCCGTCCGCGACGCAGCGGGCCAGATGATCGAGAACGTTGCGAAGTCCGTCCGCAGAAAGGAAACCGTCGACGCGGCGTACATGGAAAAGCTCGAAAAAGATATCAGCTCCCTCTACAGGCTTGACCGCCTCGGCCCGTCTTCCGGTGAAGGAGAAGGGTCGTCATCCGGCACTTCGGGCGAGCTGCCCGCAGCCTCAAAGGCTCTCCTCATCACGCTCTGCGCGGTATGGATATTGCTTGCGGGATACGGCGTTTACACCGTGCTCGGAAGGCTCAAAAAGAAAAAAGATTGATTATTTGACGTTTTAGGCTATAATAATCTCCGTAGTTCCGGCCCGCCTTTTGCGGACCGTGTATATGAAAAGGAGAGATGTATATGAAAAAGATCATTGTAATGCTCCTTGTCCTTGCCATGGTATTAAGCCTTGCAGCATGCGGCAAGAAGGAAGAGCCTTCGGGTGGAGATAACACTGCTGCTCCCACTACCGCAGGTTCGACAACAGAAACAAGCACACCTGCCCCGGCAGCGACCGACGAGCCCGCAAAGCCCGACACAACTGCCGATGACCCTTCAAAGAAGGGCGAGGGCGTTATGACCTACGCTGAGTACGCTGCGGCTGCATTCGACACACAGGTTGTTGTAGAGACTTATGTTCAGGCAAAGCAGAGCTGGTGGGACAACAAGGCTACCGTTTACACACAGGATGCTGACGGTGCTTACTTCCTTTACAGCATGGCATGCTCACAGGAAGATTTCGACAAGCTCGTTCCCGGTACCAAGATCAAGGTTACAGGCTACAAGTCACAGTGGTCGGGCGAAGTTGAGATCACAGACGCTACCTTCGAGATCGAAGAGGGCAGCTTCATCGCTGCTCCCGTTGACGTAACTTCCGCTCTCGGAACCGATGCCCTGATCGACAGCCAGAACATGTTCGTTGCTTTCAAAAACCTCAAGATCGAGGCTCAGGCAGACGGCAGCGCATACCTCTACTCATGGGACGGCTCGGGTTCACACGATTCCAACAGCGACCTTTACTTCAACGTTTCGGTCGGCGGCAATACCTATTCCTTCACCGTTGAGTCTTATCTCTGCGACAATACCACCGATGTTTACAAGGCTGTTGAGAACCTCAAGGTCGGCGATATCATCGACGCAGAGGGCTTCCTCTACTGGTACAACGGAGTTAATCCTCACATCACCAAGATCACCGTTACCGGTCATGATGATTCCGCAGCAGCTTCCACAGGCAAGAGCGAAGGCGTTATGACTTATGCCGAGTACGCTGCAGCCGAGTTTGATACACCCGTTGTTGTAGAGACCTACGTTCAAGCTAAGCAGAGCTGGTGGGACAACAAGGCTACCGTTTACACACAGGATGAGGACGGCGCTTACTTCCTTTACAGCATGGCCTGCTCACAGGAAGATTTCGAGAAGCTCGTTCCCGGAACCAAGATCAAGGTTACAGGCTACAAGTCACAGTGGTCGGGCGAAGTTGAGATCACAGACGCTACCTTCGAGATCGAAGAGGGCAGCTTCATCGCTGCTCCCGTTGACGTAACCGCAGAGCTCGGCACGGACGCTCTGATCGAGAAGCAGAATCAGCTCGTTGTATTCAAGGATCTCACCGTTGAGGCTCAGGCTGACGGCAGCGCATTCCTTTACAACTGGGACGGTTCGGGTTCACACGATTCCAACAGCGACCTTTACTTCAGCGTTTCGGTTAACGGCCAGACTTACACCTTCACCGTTGAGTCGTATCTTACCGGCAACGACACCGAGGTTTACAAGGCTGTTGAGAGCCTCAAGGTAGGCGACAAGATCGACGCCGAGGGCTTCCTCTACTGGTACAACGGAGTTAATCCTCACA
>CAMZAI010000101.1 GCA_947304065.1 uncultured Clostridia bacterium
CACAACCTTGCATATATTATCATGCATGTATCATGTTGTCAACAAATTTTTAAAAAAGATTTTCTCTCAGACCGCTTTTTGCTTTCTTTTTCCGATCACGGCGTCCGCCGTCCTGATCACCGCGACGCCGAACAGCAACCAGAATATCGGATTCACCGTAACGCAGCTGTCGTTGATAATGCCCGTGATCATGAAACCGAGGCAGGCTCCGAAAAGCCCCGCGTCAAAGTGTCCGAGCGTCTTTTGCCGTACCATAGCGATAAACCGCAGGAGCACGAATACAAACAGCGCGAGCATGCAGAGCACATAGGGCAGGCCGTTCGAGACAAAGGACTGGATGTACCAGTTATGCGGTCTGTCGATGATGTACTTTGTCGAGCCGTTCGTATTGAGCAGGCCGACCATTTCGTTCTGGACGAAGTTGAATGCAAAATTGCCGCAACCCTTTCCGATGAGCAGGCATTCCGCCATCACAGGCAGCGACTGGATCCAGATATAGCCGCGCCCCGTACCGAAGCCGTAGAATCTTTCAAAACCGGTCACCTTCGGCTGCGGTATCGAATCCTCAAGCTTCTCGCCCTGGACAAATGACTTAAAGCCGTCTCCCGACAGCGCGAACTGCGCGGGGCCGTCGTATCCGAAGCAGAAATATACCATCCGCCCTTCGGTGGCGACGGTTATCATGTCGAACCGTGCGTCTGCGGGCGCAACGCCCTCAAGATGAAGGTCGACTCTGTTGTTGTCATAGCGCGAGTACTGCGTATCAAGCGGATTCCCGGCGTAATCCATAAAGCTTATGCAGCCGACAAAATCCTTCCCGTCGGTATCCGTTGACAGATATTCGTCAAGCTTTTTCCTGTCCACGCTGCATACCAGCGTGTCCTCACCCGAGGTAAAGAACAGCATTCCGTAGTTCAGCTCAGCCTTGTCGAGCTTAAACAGCCTCTCGGCCTTTGCCGCAGGGCCGCTCGCCTCCTGCTCTCCGTTCTTTGCGCGGACCGCAGCCGCCATCCCGGCCACTGCGACAATACACAGGACTATCGCTGCAGCCGCCGGCAGGATCATATTTTTCCCTTCTTTCCGAAGCTTTCCGAAAGAAGGGATCAGCGCGATGGGAATGCTCACGATCAGGCTTGCTTCTGCCGCTCTCGAGTGTGATCCGTACATTGCGATGCTCATCAGCACGAGCGACGCAAGGTGAAGGCTTTTTCGTCGGATCCCTTCAGCTTCCGCAAATAAAGCGACATCGATCGGGATCATGAGCGCCGCGAAGCCTCCGAGGAAGCCCGGATTGTTGAACATCAGAGAAGACTGCCCCGTAAAATACAGGCTTTTGATGCTTTCCGCGAGTTCCCTTAAGTTTTCGGGCGATATCAGATGCTGCACGAACCTGAACTCGAGGATCGGCTTCCAAAGCAGTTCCACGCAGCAGAGCGCGCCGGCGACGATCGAGATGACCGTGACATAAACCTTCAGCAGCTCTATTGCGTCGTCTTTTCGCATGTAATATATGCCGAAAAGGCAGACCGCCAGATACGAGATCAGCGCAAGATACCCTTCAAACTCGGTATAGACTCCCCTGAACGCGACTTCCCTGTTGTCCGAGAGCACAAAAGAAAGGCTCGCAAATAAAAGCATTCCGAGCATAAAGATGAGCGGAAGCCTTATTTTTTTGAACCTGTTTATATCAAGGTGCTCGGGATGATCCGGGAAGATCATTTCCGCCGCAAAAAAGAGTATCGCAACCGCCGCGAAGGCGGCGATTGCGATTTCTTTCGGATACAGTGCAATATCGCATATACGCCCGTTCGTGGTGGAGAACCAGTACTCCTCATCCGCGGTGACGGTAAGGACCGTTACCCTTGCGATGAAAGGATATACCGCGAAGAAGATCAACGAAAGGATGATAAATATCTTTTCATATCTTCTGGTCTTTGTCTCCGGCACGTGAGCGCGTTTTGTGTTCCGTTTGTATTTCATGCTTATTTCTTTACTTTGACTTTGATCTTAAATGTCTTCTTGGTTCCGTCCGCCATTTCAACCGTCGCTTTGATCGTGGCCGATCCCTTCTTTACTCCGGTGATCACGCCCGTATACTTATCAACCTTTGCAACCTTCTTCTTTGTAGATTTGAACGTAACCTTCGCGAAGGTGTTGTTGTAAGATGCATCGAGTCCCGTAACGATCTGAAGGCCCGAAGGATAAGTATAACGAATCTCCGTAGTCTTACCCTTCTTCAGCGTGATCTGGTCGGGCATCGCGATCTTGCTCAGAACTTCCTTGCTGGTATCGGTAAACGAATATGTAATGGGGTTCCAGGACCCGCGATACTCGGTGCTTAGATTATAGATCCATTCCGCCGATGTGGTTCCGGAAGTAACCCTTGCAAAATCAATGGCCTCGCAATAGTAATAATCGGGGAACGCCCTTACTGTGGCAGGAAGCTCAACCGTGACATGTCTTCCGATGTCATAGTCGTAGTCGCCGTAATAAGCGCTGCCGAGGCAGTAGCTCCTCATTGTTACGCAGCCCCTGACAACCGTAACATCGGCCTTGCCCACAGGGATCGTGTAAAGGATCTCCTTATCCTTGCTGTAGAGGCAGCCGTCGTAAGTAGCGTATTCGGTATTTTCCGAATCCACGGTATACTTCTGAAGATTCGGAGCGCTGTAGTAATACGCCTCGTAATCATCGAAATATTTAAGCGATGCGGGCAGGTTGATAGTCTTAAGCTTTGTGCATTCGCCGAGACGTGCACTGAAGTGTCTTACGCCTTCGGGCACATCGAGCGTCGTGAACGGGCAGCCGTTGATCGCATCTTCTTCGATCTGTATGCAATCGGAACGCAGATCGAGCTTGGTCTTGTTCTTCGCGTAGAAGATAAGGGAATAGCCGTCATGCTTTACCCAATCCTGCTTTTCCGTGTCATAGTCATAGTAATAATCCGCTTTGTAGATTCCGGCGCCGTCCTTTATGATCGCTTCGGAATAATCGCCGTCTATCGAAACGCTTCCGTAGTATCCGTTAAATGCTGCAGAATCAACATATTCAAGCGTCGAAGGAAGCTTGATGGTATCTGCCCCAATACCGCAGAACGCATAGGACTGGATACTGATCAGATTCTTCGAAACCTTCAGCTTCTTTACGTTGACGCCTCCGCCCAGAGCATAGCCGTCCAGGTAGAGAAGCGAGTCGGGCATATTGATCGTGGTGATCGCATAAGCGCCGCAAAGCGCGTCGCAGCGGATACCGAGCGTTCCCTCTTTGATGTTGAGAGTGGCCTTGTCTGCCGCAGTAACAAGGAATTTCTCCGAATCGTAAAGGCTTCCGTCATAAACCTCAAAATAAGGGTTATTCTTATCTATGGTAATGAGCGAATAATCATCGCAGCTGAGGCTGCTGACAGTTGCGGGGACCGTAACCTTAAGATTGGGGCACGCCGACTGGCGGTATGTTTCCAGACCCTTATTCAGCCTCATTGTCTTCATTCCATCCATGCCGCTGACGCTCAGGATCGAAAGTGAATCGGGAAGCGTCACCGATGTGATCGACGGAAGATTGTACAGATAAAGATTATCGCATCCGTTGCCGATCTTGAGGTCGGTAAGCTTATCCATCGAAACCAGAGTTATCGACGAAACGTTCTTCGGGATGATAAGCTCCTCGAGTTCATTCGCAGCGGAAATATAAACGCTGCTGTACTCGCCCTTGATCGTAAGGGACTTTATTCCCGAATTGTAAAGATACAGAGATATGTAATCAGCTCCGGTGTCCGAAGGGATCGTTACATTCTCCGTGGGATTCACGATCTCGCTCAAGCATCCCCACTCCTCGACCGTAAATGTGGTCTCGGCAGCCGAAGCAGGCATGACATCGCTGAACACGAATGTCTGGATCGCCATAGCCAGGAAAGTGATAAAAGCGATTGCTTTTCTGACAGATCTGCTCATTTTCATTCCTCCTGTTACTTTTATTCTACATGCGCGGCCCGTGCCGCGGCTTCGTGAACATCTGCATCACGCAGACATCCTGCGACATTTTATATGTTACACCATCGACACGAAAATGCAATCACTCTTATATGTGAATTCTCATTTTGATTTTTAGCAAATAGTCCGTGACAAATCACGAAATATGGTGTATAATGTATAAACACAAAAAACAGATACAGGAGGCTCAGCCTATGTTGAACGATCTGCCCGCTGATATTGAGGTTCTAGACAATCTGGACATCAGCAAACTTGACCCCATGATGAGAGACTATGTCTTCAGTTCTTATTTCCTTGCGCGCCTGATCACAAAGACCACCGAGGAGAATAAAGCCCTGAAGCGTGAGAACGCTGCGCTCAAGGCACAGGTTGAGGAATGCGCCGAACTGAAGAAGAGAATAGATGCGCTGAAGAAGATCATAGATGAAGTAGGCGAGCTTGATATACCCGAAGCTTCCGCAGCAGTGCCCGAAGAAGCTCCCGCCGCGGAATCCGAAGAACCGAAGTCCGACGGATTCATGGCTGTCAGCCGCGCTAATATCCAGGCCATGGCTGAGCAGGCCGAGGCCGGGATCGAACTTCCCGCAGCCGGCATTGAGCCCGAAGCCATCCCTGAGCCTGAGACCATCCCCGAGCCCGCGCTTGACGAGCTTCCCGATATCGCCGCCGACATAGCGGTCGATGCGATCGCGGAGCCGGAAGTTTCTGAGGAGATCGCCGATATTCCCGACATCTCGCTCGAAGCAGATATCCCGGTTGAAGCAGATATACCCGTTGAGGAAGATATCCCCGCTGAGGCAGCTATTCCCGTCGAGGCTGAAATCCCCGCAGAGCCGGATATCGCCGCAGTTCCCGATATTTCACCCGAGGCGGAGCCGATCCCCGAACCCGAACCTATACCCGAGCCTGTGGTCGAAGCCGTTCCCGAGCCGGAACCCGAGCCCATTCCCGAGCCCGTAGTCGAAGCCGTTCCCGAGCCGGAACCCGAGACCATTCCTGAGCCCGTAGTCGAAGCTGTTCCTGAACCCGAGCCCGTGGTTGAAGCTGCTCCCGAACCCGAGCCCGCTCCCGCAGCCGAGGCGCCCAAGCCCGCTGCTAAGCCCAAGGCCGCAGCGAAACCGAAAGCAGCACCTAAGGCCGCAGCTCCGAAGCCTGCAGCAAAGCCGGCACCCGAACCCGTTGCTGAAGCGCCCGCTCCCGAGCCCGTTCCCGAGCCTGTAGTCGAGCCTGCTCCCGAGCCTGCTCCTGAACCTGTAGTCGAAGCTGCTCCCGAGCCTGCACCTGCTCCCGCAGTTGAGATCCCTTCGGATCCCAATGCAGCTCTTTCTCCCGAGCAGATCGCAGCTATGTTCGCGACCATGGGTCAGTAAAAGACCGGTCGAGACACACGAAAAAAGCCCGGAACCAAACGGTTCCGGGCCTTATTATTTCGGTTATTGAATTTATACCTCAGCAAGTCTGTTGGGATTAAGCTTGATGCCGGGGCCCATCGATGCTGCGATGGTAGCGCTCTTGATGTACTGTCCCTTTGCTGCTGCGGGCTTAGCCTTGAGCAGTGCGGAGATAAGTGCGTTAGCGTTGTCTGTAAGCTGCTGCTCGGTGAAGGAAGCCTTTCCGATAGGGCAGTGGATGATGTTGGTCTTGTCGAGACGGTACTCGATCTTACCTGCTTTAATATCCTTGATAGCGCCTGCAACGTCCATAGTAACAGTGCCTGCCTTAGGGTTGGGCATGAGGCCCTTAGGTCCGAGTACACGACCGAGACGTCCAACAACGCCCATCATGTCGGGAGTAGCAACAACTACATCGAACTCAAACCAGCCGTCGTTCTGGATCTTGGGGATGAGCTCATCGCCGCCAACATAGTCAGCGCCTGCTGCCTCAGCCTCTGCAACCTTGGGTCCCTTAGCGAAAACGAGAACGCGAACGGTCTTACCTGTTCCGTGAGGGAGAACTACGGCGCCGCGGATCTGCTGATCTGCATGACGTCCGTCAAGACCCATGCGGAAATGTGCCTCGATGGTCTCGTCAAACTTTGCTGTAGATGTCTTCTTAACTAAACTGCATGCATCCGCTACATCGTAAAGAACTGTCTTATCGATGAGCTTCGCTGCTTCCTGGTATTTTTTTCCTCTTTTCATTATTAATTACCTCCTGGTGGTATTAGCGGATCCTCGTGAATCCTTCCACTTCTTTCAAATGTGATTTTGTTAATGTTGTCAATTAGTCCTCAACTACGATACCCATCGAACGAGCGGTACCGGCAATCATACTTGTTGCAGCTTCGATGCTTGCGGCATTAAGATCGGGCATCTTCTGCTCTGCGATCTTCTGTACCTCAGATCTCTTGATGGTAGCAACCTTAACCTTGTTGGGCTGACCCGACGCGGTCTTGATGTTGCAGGCCTTCTTGAGAAGAACAGCTGCGGGAGGAGTCTTTGTGATGAAGCTGAAGCTTCTGTCTGCATATACTGTAATAACTACAGGGATGATAAGATCACCCATCTGTGCCGTTCTGGCATTAAATTCCTTTGTGAACTGAACGATGTTAACACCGTGCTGTCCGAGTGCGGGGCCGACCGGGGGTGCCGGTGTTGCTTTGCCGGCAGGAATCTGTAACTTAATGTAACCTGTAACTTTCTTAGCCATTATTGTCTCCTCTTTTCATTATCGATTATATCTGTATTTCTTAGTTGTCGGATCTTACATCCGTAAGTCCAAGTTCAACAGGCGTCTCCCTGCCGAACATATCGATATTGATCGTAACGGTCTGTGCGTCCAGGTCGATAGCACGAACCACGCCCTGACTGTCTTTCCATGTACCGTTGATGATCGTAACCGTGTCGCCTTCTTCAAAGTCAAGCAGGATCTCACTCGGTCCGTTGTTCATCGCTTCCATCTCTTCCTGAGAGAGAGGAACCGGCTTTGATCCGGGACCTACGAAGCCTGTCACGCCGCGGGTATTTCTAACGATATACCAGGTGTCATCATTCATGATCATGTTGATGAGCACGTATCCGGGGAACATCTTCTTCTCAACCTGCTTTTTGACACCGCTTCTGATCTCGGTGACAGTCTGCACGGGAACCGAAACATCCAATATCTGGTCCTGAAGCCCTCTGTTTTCAATTGTTTTCTTAAGGTCAAGCATGACCTTGTTTTCATAACCCGAATAGGTATGAACAACGTACCATTTAGCTTCTGCCATATCTACTCCTATCTTTTATCAAACAATGATCTTGTCGAGTCCGAGTTTGATCGCTGCATCAACGAGTGCAATGAGCAAGCCCAGAAGGATAGAAATAATTACAACTGCGGTAGACTCCTTGAACAGGGTCTCCTTTGAAGGCCAGGTGATCTTCCTCCATTCGGACTTAACGCCCTTGAAGAAGCTCTTTTTTGCAGGCTTGGTATTAGCAGCCGCTTTGTTTGTCTCTGCCATAAGTACCTTCCTTTCCCTTACTTCGTTTCCTTGTGCATGGTGTGCTTCTTGCAGAATCTGCAGTACTTCTTTGTTTCCATTCTGTCAGGATGATTCTTTTTCTCTTTCGTCGTGTTGTAGTTACGCTGCTTGCACTCTGTGCATGCTAATGTAATTTGTACTCGCACAACTTCCACCTCCGTTTTCTGATACTCACAGGCAATGTGGTATGTTGCCCGTGGCTGCAAATAAAATGTTATGCTTTTGCGCAACAAAAAAAAGCTGTATGCGCACCAGCCCTAACAGATTATCACAGAAAACCGCATACGTCAAGCACTTTTTCGCGCTTACTTTACCCTTTTTTGCCCATGCGGCCCGCTTATTTAAAAAACTCTTGCGTTTGGGGAGGACTGACTGTATATTATTATTGCTTTTATTAAGGAAGTAAAGCGGTTCATTATTTCACAGCCTCAGATATCCCGCTCCATCGGATATTATCATATACATGAAAAAAACATTAGTCCTTCTTCTGAGCCTCTGCATTCTGCTTCAGGGCTCACATATTACCGGCGCCGGCCCGTCCGCCGTCGTATCTTCACCGTCCGCTGCAGCGGACGGCGTCACCACGGTCATTGTTACCCTGCGCGAGGGCTGCGACGCTTCTTTGCCAGAGACTGACCGGACTCTTATTTCTTACAAAGACGATTCCTTTATCATCCTCGATCACTGCGGCAGCGCTGCCGAGCTCGACTCGTATCTCAGCACTGTCAGAAGTCTGCCCGGCGTTCTTTCGGCCGAATGCGACACGGCATGCAGCCTTACCGCGTCTTCGGGCGCGCAGACAGACGATTATTTCGCCGCCACCCAGTACTGGTTCCACAACACGGGCAGCTATTCGAAGTTCTACGTGACCGGCACGACCTCGATCCCCGCGACCGAGGATATCGACATCGACGGCCCCGAAGGCTGGGAACTCTACAAAGAACTCACTCCTTCGCACCGCACGATTGTTGCCGTCATTGACACCGGCATTGATTTCCAGCACCCCGATCTCGCCGACAAAATGTGGATCAATTCGGGCGAGATCCCGGACAACGGGATCGACGATGACAACAACGGCTACATCGACGATGTCTACGGCTGGGACTTCTTCAACAACGATTCCAGCATCTGCCACTACGAATACAACGAGACTCACGACGCTTATCTTAACGCTTCCTCGGACAATGACAATCACGGCACGCACTGCGCCGGCATCATCGCCGCATCCGCGAATAATTCGATCGGTATCGCGGGCGTGGCTTCGATCGGCGACATCAGACTGATGTCCCTCAAGGTCTACGGAGGTTCCGAGTGCAGCGGCAGCGTGGCCGACGCGATCAAGGCCATCCGTTACGCCGACCGCATGGGCGCCGAGGTCTGCAATATCAGCTGGGGCTTCTACAATTACTCATCATCGCTCTACACGGCGATCGCCCGTTCCAATATGCTCTTTGTCTGCGCAGCGGGCAACGACGGCAGCAATAACGACGAAAAACCGATCTATCCCGCGAGCTACAATCTGCCCAATGTTATCTCGGTGGCTTATCTCGACGAGAACGGCGCGATCTCCTCAGGTTCGAACAGAGGCGCCGCAAGCGTAGATACCGCAGCTCCCGCGAAGGATGTTTTCAGCACGGTCGTAGGCTCCTACTCATCGATGAGCGGATCTTCGATGGCCGCGCCGCAGGTGACCGGCATAGCCGCACTGCTCTACACTCTGGGCAAAGGCATGTTCGCATCGAACGTTAAAGACATTATCCTGAATTCATTAAAGCCCGTCGACGGTCTTTCGGAATACACATCGGGCGGAGGCATACCCAGCCTTTCCCTCGCGCTCTCGTCCGCTGACCGCATCCTTTTTGACAGAGAACTTCCGCACATGCTGATAGGTCTGGAATTCCCCGGCAGCGATCTGATGATCCGCGTAGACGCCGAGGACAGCGGTCCTTCCGGCATAGGCGACATCAGATATTTCACCGGCAGACGTTCGCTTTCATACTTCGCGCACGGTACCGAAGGCACCGCGATCCCGAGCGGCGAGCTGGTACTGGCAAAAGGAGGCCGCTACACCTTCTACTTAAGCGACCGCGCCGGGAATGAGATCGTACGCACACTGCTGATCCCCGACGACATGCTCGCACCGAAGATCGAGCGTCTCTCGGTTTCGGTCAACAACAAAATGACCAGACTTACCGTCTCCGCTTATGTCGGCGATGAGCAGTCCGGTCTGCGAACCGTTAAGTATCTTAAAGGCGTGCATGACGCCTCCGCATTTACATCTTCATCGGTTGAACCGATCGTTCCGGACGAGGACGGCAGGATAGCCTTCCGAGTTTCCGAGCAGGGCACCTATACGATCTACGCCTGCGACAACCGCGGCAATGA
>CAMZAI010000102.1 GCA_947304065.1 uncultured Clostridia bacterium
GTATGCACAGATTCAGGAAGTATATATTACTACCGATGAGGGAAAAAGCGGATGGCTGAATGTATCTTTAGAAAGCGAAGAGCAGAATACGGTCACTAATCCGATGCGTTATGGAATGTAGTATCCTTGAATGAAAAGACATATATCTATTCGCTAAATCTAGGTTTAACGAATATTTTGCTTGCTTTTTGGCCATAAATCCCTATAATTGAATTATAAGGCCCCAATGCCTGTTTTCCGGGCTTTTGGGCCTTTTTTATATTATTGAAATCGGTTTATCAATAATTTAAATCTTACAATATATTCGGACGGATTACAATGGACAAAAACAAAACCTATCACGAACAAAAAGCAATCGAATATACGAAAAAACTCCGTGCGTATCTTTCTGAGCTTCCTGCGTATGTTACGACATTCTTCAGAGGCATTGAGCCTAATACACAGCCCAGGACGCGTCTGGCTTACGCTATCGACCTGAAGGTTTTCTTTGAATGGCTACGGCAGGCAAATCCGCTGTTTAAGGATAAAACCGTTAAAGAAATCACGCTGGACGATCTCGAGCACGTTGAGACGTTCGATCTTGAGGAATACATGGAATATCTTAAGCTGCGCGAATCCGACGACGGCCTGGAGATAACGAACTCCGATACCGCGATAAAGCGCAAAATGTCGGCTCTCCGCGGGCTTTACGGTTATCTGTTCAAGAACGAAATGATCTCCACGAACCCCTCGGTTAAGGTCAATATGCCAAAACTTCACGAAAAAGCGATTGTCAGGCTGGATTCTGATGAGATTGTGAAGTTTCTCGATACTGTGGACGACGGGGCCGTAAATATGACCGACAGGCAGCGAAAAGCCCATGAACAGAACCGAACGCGCGATCTGGCGCTCATGACTCTCCTGCTCGGAACAGGTATTCGTGTCACGGAATGCGTCGGCCTTAATGTAAACGACCTCGACATGAAGAATTCCCGCATCAAAGTCACGCGAAAAGGCGGCTACGAGGCGTATGTTTATTTCGGCGAGGAGGTCTGCGAGGGCTTAAAGCCTTATCTTGAGGACCGCGTGAATATTACGGATATTGTTTCGGGTCACGAGGACGCGCTGTTCCTCTCAAACCAGAAAAAGCGCATGTGCGTGCGTACGGTCGAGAAAATGGTCAAGAAATACGCGATGCAGGTGACTTCCACGAAAAAGATCACGCCGCATAAGCTCCGCAGCACCTACGGTACTGCTCTTTACAGGGAAACAGGCGATATTTACCTTGTCGCCGACGTTCTCGGGCATAAGGACGTAAATACCACGCGTAAGCACTATGCAGCCCTTGAGGATGAACGCCGCAGGCAGGCTAAAGACGCCGTGAGATTACGCGAAGAATAAAACAACAAGACCGGTCAGAATATGGCCGGTCTTTCTTGATGAATTGATCATTTAAGTCCCATCGAGAAAAATATGATTATCGGGAAAAACATTATTATCCAGCTCAGATATCTCGAGGTGATCTCCCAATCAGTAGGTTCCGCATCTTCGGGATGTGCTATCCTGAAGCTTAAGTAGAATCTGAAGATCTCATCGGCGAAAATAATGCTTAATGCATTTAGAACGCAAAGGACAACGCCGACGAACCACAAAGCCATATTGCCTTTACTGGTAGCCTCGGGGCCTGTATGGATCTCGATCAGCTCAGCCTTTGTAGGCTCGTCCTGGTCGAGAACTTTACCGTCCATCATTACGATCCCGTTGGATTCGATGTAATTGTTTCCGAACGATTCAAAGTCACCGTTCTCGTTATAAAACAACAATGCTGCTCCCGTATCCCTTACCGAACCGCGGAAAATTACTTCGTCGCCTTTCAGGATCTCATAACCGGTTTCGTCATTGGGACTGATGCCGGGCTCGAGCAGCGAATTGTCGATCTTTACATAATAAGGTCCGTATTTTTTGTCTCCGAAACGGTATACGATACCGGAATCGGGCCCGATCGTGAATGATGTGGCCATTCCCTTACGGGTGCCGGAGTAGACCGTGCTTCCGTTCTCTTCTGTCTTTGTAAGGATCGTACCCCTGTAATTGAACCCCTTTTTTGAAACGGTTTTTACGGTCAGTACGGCAAATATCACAGCCATGGCAGCCATGACTATGATCATGCCTTTTTGATATTTATCAAGTTCCCTGAATCTTTTGATCATATAGTTTGCCCTCCATGGTTATAGTTTAACGCATATTTGTATGATAATCGACCTGTTTGGATGCAAATTATGAGTCTCTAATCCGCAAAAAAAGCCATGGGACCGTTATCTGAACGATCGCATGGCTTTAAAAAGTTTAGTCTCCGTATGTGGCGTATATCTGTTTAACAGTCTTAAAGATGATCTTTGCGACCTTTTTCTGGAAACTGGCCTTTACAAGGCGTTTGAGCTCACCGGGGTTCGACATATAGCCTATTTCCAGCAGAACGGCGGGAACGTCGTTTTCTTCGCTTACAACGACATAATTGCGGGCGCCGAAGGTACCGTTTTTCTCGGTCTTCAATGTGCTCACGAGATTGTTGAGGAACATCGCGGCCATCGTTGCGCTGTTCAGACCGTTGAAATTGCCTGTGTTCTTAACGCTGTAATATACCTCGGTACCGTTCTTTAAAGTGCTGTAGACCGAATTGTGATGGACGCTCACAAAGAAATCGGCCTCGACTCTCGCGGGAAGCGTCGGACGGTCATGCAGCGGAACCAGATAATCGGTGTAGCGCGAATAGAAAACCTTGATGTCAGATTCGTCGAACAGAGCCCTGCAGTAGGTGTAGACGATCATGAAGTTCAGGTCTTTTTCGTTGTAGCCGCCGTGCTGCGTGCCGGGATCCTCACCGCCGTGGCCTGCATCAAGCACGATGATCTTGTCAAAGAGGCAGGAAGGCTTGTCGAAAAGGAAAACCATGCTTTTGTCGGTAAACAGGTTTTTGTGCGAAAGGATGACCTTGGTCTCGTCGCTGCGCGTGTACATCTTTATGCGCGTGATATCGGCGTCCTCGTAATAAAGGATCTGGACCTGCTTGATGGCTTCGCCCGTATTGACAATGGGATTATCCTGATAAAACTGTATGTAATTGCCGGGAAGGTCGAAGTATACGCAGTCATTCCACAGATCGTCCGTTATCTCGATCAGCTCGGTGCGGATGCCTTCGAGAATGGGGAATCTGATCATCTGGTAGAAGCTGCTCCTGCGGCTTGCGGGAACAGACGTGGAAGTGTCGGGCTCCTCTCCTGCCGCGCCTGTGGTTTCGCTGTCCTTCGTGGGATCGTAGATCAGCATGAAATCAAATTCGGGATCGTAGATACCGGTCGTTTCGTTCCCGGCGATCCAGGAGGTCGCATTTTCCCAGGTATAATCAAAGCCGAATGTCTCGAACACGAATCTTCCGGGGAAATAAACATGTCCCTTTCCGGTATCGGGATTGACGATATAATGCGGAGCTTCGGGGCAAACGCATAACAGGCCGTTCACATAGCAGTCGGTGCTGCCGAGCTTCATATCGATCGTGATCTCGCCGTATGTAAGCGTAAGCGTCTTTTTCTTTGAATTATATTCGTATCTGAAGCCGTCGATCTCTTTGGCGATGGTCTTCAGGCAGATGAGAGCGTTGTCATTGATGATATAGGAAGGCGTCTTCTCATTCGGAACCGCTAATTTGTCGTAATTAAGCTTTCCGTATGTGCCGGCGTACAGGTACTGCTCTCCGTCCATTTCGAGCTCGATCGGCGTATAGATCGCTACGCTTCCGGTGCTCTGAGTCCAGGTATAATCCATGCCGAAGGTCTCCGCGACAAAACGCGAGGGAACGAGGCAGGTGGTCTCGCCCGTGGCCGAATATTTGACCCTTACGGGGGCGACGGGAGCCGTGACAGATTCGCCGTTGTACGAGGCCTTTGTGGAACCGGTGTAAAGGATCAGCGTATTGCCCTTATATGTGAGCGTAATGCGCTTTTTGCTCGATTTGTAGCTGTATTCTGCGCCGCACCCCTCGGTGAAGACGCATATCGGAGCCATTGCGTTGCCGTCGGTGATGATGGCGTTCTGCGTGCCGTTGTTGTAGAGCGAGCCGTTGATGTAATAAAGAGGCGATACGCCGTTATAGGTGACGGTCTTATCGTTCGTGATGTCTTTGTACTTGAAGTTCAGGGTGATCGCGGATGCGCCCTCGGGAAGCGCGAGGAGGCATGAGAAAACTGCGAGGATTATGATAAATACGGTGTTTCGTAAGACTTTTCTCATATGTGAGCATTCCTTTCGGGATGTGTAAATCATTTTTGCTGTAATCAATTATATACTATTTGTGTAGAAAAGTAAGGTATAGTTATGTCAATTTTATAAAAAAAATATTGACACCTGCGGATGCTCTGTTATAAATGATATTGTTGAAAATTCAGAAAGCGGGAAAGATATGCAGCTTAAAAGACTTTACAGCCTTGCGAGAAAGGCTATAGACGATTATTCGATGATAGAGGACGGCGACAGGATCGCCATAGGCATTTCGGGCGGAAAGGATTCGCTCGCGCTGCTCTATGCCCTGGCGGGGTTAAAGCGCTTTTACCCTAAGAAATATGAGCTTGAGGCGATCACGGTGAGTCTCGGATTTGACGGCTTCGATACTTCCCGGATCGCGGCGCTCTGCGAAGAGCTCGGCGTTCATTATACAGAGGTCAAAACAGATATTGCCGAGGTAGTGTTCGATGTTCGCAAAGAAAGCAATCCCTGCTCTCTCTGCGCTAAAATGCGCAAAGGCGCGTTCAACGACGCGGCCAAGGCTCTCGGCTGCAATAAATCCGCATACGCGCATCACCGCGACGATGTTATCGAGACCGCAATGATGTCGCTGATCTACGAGGGACATTTTTACTGCTTCTCGCCCGTGACATATCTCGACAGAATGGATATCACGCTCATCAGACCGCTGATCTATGTGGATGAATGCGATGTGATCGGCTTTAAGAACCTTTACGACCTTCCGGTCCTTAAGAATCCCTGCCCCGCTGACGGCGAGACAAAGCGCGAATACGTAAAGAACCTTGTAAAGCAGCTCGAGCATGAGAATCCGGGCTTCAGGGACCGCATGTTCCACGCCGTTACGAACGGAGTCCTGCCCAACTGGGTACCTACGGCTCTTCGTGAAAAATAATCGAACAAACTTTTTCGAACAAAGGTTTGACAATGCCCTCCCGTTTGGTTATAATTATTGTGAACACATGTTATAACATTCGGGAGGTATTTTTTATGGGTTACGGGAAGATCACGAAAAAACAGCAGGAAATCCTTGATTATATCAAAGAACAGATCATAAACAGAGGTTTTCCGCCCACAGTGCGCGATATCTGCGCGGCGGTGAATCTTAAGTCCACTTCATCGGTATTCTCTCATCTTGAGGCTCTCGAGAGGAACGGCTATATCCGCCGCGACCTTGCGAAGCCCCGTGCGATCGAGATCGTGGACGATTCTTTCAATCTTGTCAGACGCGAGCTGGTGAATGTTCCGATCGTCGGCACGGTCACAGCCGGCCAGCCGATTCTTGCGGTTCAGAATATCGATGGGTACTTCCCCGTTCCTTCTGAGTATATGCCGAACGCTCAGACCTTTATGCTGAAGGTTAAGGGCGACAGCATGATCAACGCCGGCATATTCAACGGCGACCAGATCCTTGTCGAGCAGCAGACCACCGCGCAGAACGGTGATAAGGTCGTAGCGCTCATCGAGGACAGTGTTACCGTGAAGACCTTCTATAAGGAGAACGGACACTTCCGTCTCCAGCCCGAGAACGATACGATGGATCCGATCATTGTCGATAATCTTCAGATACTTGGTAAGGTGATCGGACTGTTCAGGATCTTCGGCAGATAGATCTGATAATTTTAGAGAAGGGGGACGGTTCTTATGTCCGACGTAACATCGGACAGAAGAACCGTACCCCATTGTCTGTGCTCTCATTCATGTTTCTTTTCAGATCTCTTCCGGATCGACGCTCTTTCCGTCTCTCCAGATCCTCTCCAGATCGTAGAACAGGCGGTCATCCTGTGAGAATACATGCACCACTACGTCTGTGTAGTCCATGAGGATCCAGCCGGAATTACGTCCGCCTTCGGTACGGCGTGCATTATATCCCGCTCTTCCCATGGTCTCTTCGATATTGTCCACGATAGCGTCCATCTGCGAAACGTTCGAACCGCTGCAGATGATGAAATAATCGGCGATCGTTGTGATATCGCTGATATCCAGGATCTTGATCTCCTGGCCCTTTTTATCGTCCATGGCCTTGTAGGCCAGTTTTACCATTTCACGTGCTTTATCAGATGTCATTTTACTCCGTTCCGTGACCTTTGCTTTCAGGTCACTTTCTCCCTTCGTACAATTCTCTGTAATACTTATAGGTTTCTTTGGTCTGATCGCTCACATTGTCACGATACATGCGCGTAATATACTCGAAAGTCCTTTTCAGGATGATATACGTCGCGCGGTCGATATCGGAAGTGGCCACCGAACGGATCATATCCGGCTCGGTACTGTTCTCCCACTTTCTTAACGGTTCGATCGTATCGGAAATGTAGATCAGCTGCTCAAGTGTGGTCATAGCCGGCCTTCCGGTCGTATGATACCTGATCGCGCTGATGATATCTTCGTCTTCCACGCCGTATTTTGACCTGGCGAAATGAGCTCCGACCTTCGCGTGAACGAGCTGTACGGCCCGCTTCTCTATATCGTCGAGCTCTATGCCGCATTCCTCTGCCGTTCGGAGCATGTCCTCGTCGTCCATATACTTCGCGCAGTCGTGAAGTATTCCCGCCAGATAAGGCCTGTAGGTCTCATAACCGATGCTCATGGCCAGATAAACGGCTGTTTTTGCCACCGAAAGGCTGTGTTCATACCTCGAAGGCTTCAGCAATGCCTTTATATCGCGTTTAATTGCCTCAAATTGCGCGTTCAGGTATAACTTGCGGTCAAGTATATACTTATAGACCGAAGGGGCTAAATAAGCCTCTACGGGCATTTCGTACGATATCAGGTCGCGGATCAGGTTAGACGAGATCTCGGTAGCCGGCAGATCCACATAATAGATCTCGGGCATAAAACCGTCCTCAGAGTAGCGGTCCCTGATCTCTTCGATGCGCTTACGTACATCGGCGCTGCCGACCGTGCCCCTGCCTGAGCAGACGAGAGCGCACCTGCGAAGAATGGCCGCAGGTTCGTGCCAGGAGTCGAATTTAAACAGCGAATCCGCGCCGATTATGAAATAATAGCGCGTGTCCGGATTCTCCTCGCAGAGCAGCTTCAGAGTATCGGAGGTATAGGTGATCCCTTCTCTTTTGAGCTCAAAGTCGGAAAACTCGAGATGCTCATGTCCTTCGACTGCGAGCCGCACCATTTCGGCACGGTCTTCGTCCGAAGCAAGTCCTTCGATCTTCTTGTGAGGAGGATTGTTTGAAGGCATGATAAGAACCTTATCCAGTCCCA
This sequence comes from uncultured Clostridia bacterium, assembly GCA_947304065.1. Classification (GTDB taxonomy): domain Bacteria; phylum Bacillota; class Clostridia; order Lachnospirales; family Lachnospiraceae; genus RUG11977. The sequence goes on from CAMZAI010000102.1 coordinate 7,495, forward strand.
GACGTGCATATGCGGTCTCAGCCAGCATAATATGCGCCAGATGTATGGGATTGAAGGTCCCGCCCAGAATTCCGATCCTTTTCATGTCTTAAAGCCCCTTAAACTGTCTTTTTACGCTCTTTCGGAAGTTCGATCTTACGCTTGTCCTTGTCCTTTGCCTGCTTGTAAAGAACGATCTTCTTGCCGATAACCTGAACCACCTCGGCTCCCGTGCGCTCCGAAAGGAGCTGTGCGAGTTCCTTAGGGTCGTCGGCGCAGTTCTTTAAAACAGAGACCTTTATCAGTTCCCTGGCCTCGAGCGCCTCGATGATACCCTCGGTGAATTCGGGTGTGATGCTTGCTTTACCGATATTGTAAATTGGATCGATATTCATTGCAAGCCCCTTTAAATAAGCCCTTTGCTTAGTTGTCATATATGTACCTCGTAATGATCGCAGACGATCATTTGTAATAATCAAAATCCCATCCGTAAAGTCTTACGGTGTCGCCTTCATTGATGCCGAGAGCCTCAAGCTCGTCCAGGATGCCGTTGTCCTTAAGGAAGTTCTGGAAGAATTCAAAGCCCTTCTCGGACTCGAGATTTGTATATCCGAGCATTCTTTCGATCCTCGGTCCTTCTACGAGATATACCTTCTCGGAGCTGTCGTAGGATACGGTAAACGGCAGATTCTTTCCGGAATCGCTCTCATATACGAAATCGGGTTCGTATACGATCGGCTTGCGGTCAGTCTTCTGAAGCATGTCGTATACGTAATACAGCAGCTCCTTCATGCCCTGTCCGGTAACCGCGGAAATCGCGAATACTTTGATGCCTTCGGGTTCAAATTCCTTCTTTAAGCGGTCAATGATGTTCTCCGTTTCGCCGTCGTCGTAATAAGCGTCCATCTTATTCGCTGCGATGACCTGAGGCTTTGCGAGCAGCTCGGGATTATAAAGGCCGAGCTCATTGTTGATCTTTTTGATATCGTCTATGGGATCGCGGCCTTCAACCGAAGCGCCGTCCACCATATGGATTATAACTCTCGTACGCTCAATATGCTTTAAGAACTCATGTCCGAGACCCACGCCGTCGGCCGCGCCCTCGATAAGTCCGGGAATATCGGCGATGACAAAGCTCTGTCTTTCACCCAGATCCACTACTCCGAGGTTCGGATTGAGCGTTGTGAAATGGTAATTCGCGATCTTCGGACGCGCGTTTGTTACAGCGGAAAGAAGCGTCGATTTCCCGACATTCGGGAATCCGACAAGTCCTACGTCCGCTATGACCTTAAGCTCTAAGATCACGTTCAGCTCCTGGGCGCTCTGGCCGGGCTGTGCGTATTTGGGCGCCTGCATTGTGGAGGTGGCGTAATTCATATTGCCCTTGCCTCCGCGGCCGCCCTTTAAAACGATCTTTCTGCGGCAGTCATGGCTCATATCGGCCACAACCTTGCCCGATTCCTGCTCACGGATAACGGTGCCCTCGGGGACTTTGATCACGAGATCTGCGCCGTCGCTTCCGGTGCAGCGCTTATTTCCGCCGTCCTGACCGTTCTCAGCGCAGAATTTATGCTTGTATCTGAAATCAACGAGAGTGTTCAAGCCTTCGTCGATCTCGAAGATAACATCGCCGCCCTTTCCGCCGTCGCCGCCGTCGGGACCGCCGTCCGGAACGAACTTTTCGCGCCTGAAGCTTACATGACCGTCTCCGCCCTTTCCAGAGCGGATGAAAATTTTAGCTGTGTCCTGAAACATGACTGTTCCTTTCTGTAAAGAATAAGGGCTTTGATACCGCGATATCAAAGCCCACATGATCTAATCCTGATCAATTACTCAGCTACGGGATAAACAGAAGCCTGCTTCTTATCTCTTCCAAGTCTCTCGAATCTCAGAGTGCCGTCTGCAAGTGCGTAAAGAGTATCATCGTTGCCGCGACCAACATTGAGACCGGGATGGATCTTGGTTCCGCGCTGTGTGTAAAGTACGTTGCCCGCCTTAACGAACTGGCCGTCTGCACGCTTCGGTCCTAATCTCTTGGACTCGGAGT
>CAMZAI010000103.1 GCA_947304065.1 uncultured Clostridia bacterium
TACGGCAATGAGATAGAAAATGTTCTCGGAGTTGCGGGACGCGTCGCTACGGCGAACATGAACGCGCTTGAGAATCTTCCGTGGGCGACCGCGGACTACAGGGAGCTGACGAGACAGCTCTCGTGGGTAAAGGCCCTGCCTCAGGTTCCCGGCGGATACTTTACCGAGCGTCACATCAAGAACGCATTTTACACGGTTTACAACAATAACGAGGATCCGAGGGAAACCCTTCAGGATTACGTAAAGCAGATAAATTACGAGATAAGCAGAAAGCGTCTCGAGTTCGGGCTGCCTCTTGAATAAGGGGAATAGGAGAAATCGGAATGGAAAAAGAAGTACAAAAAGAGAATACTTCCGAGTCGATCTACCTGCGCTATATAAAGCGGCGGGCGGGGCTCCTGAAAAAAGACATACGCCGTCACAAGACTTCGTATCTCTTTATCCTGCCCTACTGCCTGCTCTTTACGGTATTCATCCTTGCGCCGGTACTCGTATCCATAGGCTTGAGCTTCACATACTTCAACGTTCTCGAAACGCCGAGGTTTGTGGGCTGGCAGAACTATGTCGACCTGTTCTTCGCGGATGAGGTTTTCTTAACGGCGGTCAAGAATACGTTCCTCTTTGCAGTTATCACAGGCCCGATCGGTTATTTCATGGCCCTGTTCATCGCCTGGATGATCAACGACATCAGGAACAAAAAGATCCGCGCGTTCATGACGCTCCTGTTCTACGCGCCGACCATTTCGGGACAGGCCTATATCGTATGGAAATACATCTTTTCGAGCGATACCTACGGCTTTGCGAACGCATGGCTGATGAAGCTCGGGATAACCTATTCGCCGCATCTGTGGTTTGAGGACCAGAAATACATCGTTCCGATCCTGATCATCGTCGTACTCTGGATGAGTATGGGCACCGGATTCCTTTCGTTCATCGCAGGTCTGCAGAACGTCGACCAGTCGCTCTACGAGGCAGGATACATGGACGGTGTAAAGAACCGTTTTCAGGAGCTCTGGTACATCACTCTGCCTTCGATGAAGCCCCAGCTTATGTTCGGCGCGGTAATGACAATCACGAGCTCGTTCGCGATCCATGACCAGCTGGCGGCCCTGGCAGGCTTCCCCAGCGTCAACTATGCTGCGCACACCGTTGTTTCCCACCTCGTGGACTACGGAAGCATCCGTTTTGAAATGGGCTATGCTTCGGCGATCGCAACGCTGCTGTTCATAGTCATGATAGTTTGCAACAAGGTGATCCAGGCCTTGCTCAGAAAGGTAGGGCAGTGATCATGAAGCTACACAGAAAAAGAGCGAAACAGAGCCATTCGATGGTCGGAAACGCGTTCAGCATCGCGATCCTGATCCTGATGGGCGCGTTCATGGGACTTCCTCTCGTGCTGGCGGTATGCAACTCGTTAAAGCCGCTCGAGGAGCTGTTCATCTTCCCGCCCAGGTTCTTCGTAAGGAACCCTACCGGAAAGAACTTCCACGACATCTTCGTGCTGATGCGCGAGTCGTGGGTTCCGTTCAGCCGATACATCTTCAACACCGTATTCATCACGCTGTTCGGTACGGTGGGCCACCTGTTTGTGGTAAGCCTTTGCGCTTATCCGCTCGCAAAGCATAAATTCCCCGGAAGAAATGTGATCTTCTGGCTTATCGTCACCGCCCTGATGTTCTCGGCGCATGTTACCGCGATCCCGAACTACCTGATCATGTCGGGTCTGGGCTGGCTGGACAATTATCTTTCGCTGATCGTTCCCGCGATTGCGAAGCCCATGGGACTGTTCCTGATGAAGCAGTTCATGGAGCAGGTTCCCGATTCGCTGATCGAAGCGGCGAGGATCGACGGAGCGAGCGAATTCTCGATATTTACGAGGATCGTTATGCCGAGCGTAAAGCCGGCGTGGCTCACTCTGATCATCTTCTGCTTCCAGGACCTCTGGAACCTTCAGGGCTCGAACTACATTTACAGTGAGAACTTAAAGACCCTGCCTTACGCGCTTTCGCAGATATCCGCCGCGGGTATCTCGAGAGCCGGAGCTACGGCGGCTGTTGCGGTAATAATGATGATCATCCCGATCACGATCTTCATTTTCTGCCAGAGCAACATCATCGAAACGATGGTGTCCTCGGGTATCAAGGAATGAGAGGTGAGCGCATGAAGAAAAGAATCCTGTTTATCGTTTCATTGCTCGCCTGGGCGGGACTTATGGCGCCGACCGCCGCAAAGGCGGAGGTTCCGTACGAAACCTACAGCTACAACTATTATTCCGAGACGGTCGCGCAGCCTCATGTATATCTGTTTGAGGAGACGCTCTCGTTCGCCGGTTTTGAAACGCCTTTAAAGAACCCTCAGGACATGTTCATAAAGGGCGACGACATCTACATCGCCGATACGGATAATTCGAGGATCGTAAAGACAAATACGGCCGGAGAGCTGATCTTCGAGATCCTCTGTGCGGACGGAGAGGGCGATCCGCTCTCAAAGCCGCAGGGACTGTTCGTTACCGCGGAAGACCACATTTACGTGGCTGACAGCGGCAACGGAAGACTCGTGGAATACGATGAGAACGGCGCGTACCTGCGCCAGATCGGACGTCCGGTCACAGACCTCATCGATCCGTCGGTCATCTACACGCCCCAGAAGGTCGTGGTGGACAAGGACGGAAGGATCTATGTGACGGCCTACGGAATCAACATGGGTCTGCTCGAATTCAACATTGACGGCGATTTCCAGAGCTTCATGGGCGCCGCGCAGGTTTCGGTCTCACCCTTCGAGTACATCTGGAAGAATTATTTCTCCACGAAGGAACAGAGGGCGCGCATGGCGACCATAGTTCCGACGGAGTACAGCAACATTTTCGTCGACAAGAGCAATTTCATCTACGCGACGATCAACAACCTGACCAACGCCGACATGGTGAACGGAGCCGACGCGATAAGACGCCTGAACCCCACGGGCAACGACGTTCTGCGCCGCCTCGGACATTATCCGATCACCGGAGATATCTACAAGTCGGAGGACAATAAATGGTCCTCGTTCATCGATGTCGCAGCTACGGATTACGGATGCTACTTCGTTCTCGACAACGCCAACGGCAAAGTCTTCGGTTATGATTACGACGGCAATTCGCTTTTCGTATTCGGCCGCAACGGCTATCGCGAGGGAAATGTCCAGAACGCGGTCGCCATCGGTATCAATGATGACGCCTCGGTGATCTACATACTCGATTACCAGCTCGGCAGCATCCTGACCTATTCGATCACGGAATACGGACAGCATCTGCTCGATGCGCTGAGGCTCAGCGATTCGGGCGATTCGGAGGGATCGATCAATGAATGGAAAGAGGTCCTCCGCCTCAACAGCAACAACGAATTTGCTTACACCGGACTCGGAAAGAACTTCCTGGCCAACGGCGAATACAAGAAGGCCATGGAGTATTTCAGGAACGGAAACAACAAGAAATACTATTCAAAGGCACTTTATTACCATCGCAAAGAGCTGATGGAGCAGAACTTCGGAAAGATCATGGCGGCGCTGGCCGTTCTGATCCTGATCCCGATCGTCGTAACCGTCGTAAAGAAGATCAAGAAATGGGCAGGTGATGTTAAATGCGCTATGTCAGAGAAATAAAATACGGCTTGCACGTTATATTCCATCCCTTCGACGGTTTCTGGGACCTGAAGAAGGAACACCGCGGATCGCTTGCCGCCGCGCTTACGTTCGTCGGGATAGTGATCATGCTCATGACCTTTGAGAAGCAGACCACGGGCTTTCTGTTCAACACGGTGCGCTTAAAGGACGTCAACGTTGTCGTTGATGTGCTGACCGTCACGATGATCTACGTGCTCTGGTGCGTGGCGAACTGGTGCCTGACTTCGCTGATGGACGGCGAGGGAAATATGAAGGACATCTTCACGGCGATGGGCTATGCGCTCATCCCGCTGATCCTGGTCCGCATCCCGATGATCATACTTTCACTCGGGATCACTGCGGAAGAGGGAACCTTCTACTACGTACTCGATGTGTTCAGCTACATCTGGACCGGAATACTCGTATTCTTCGGGACGATGATCACGCATCAGTATTCGTTCAAAAAGACTGTGCTTACCTGCATCTGCACGGTTATAGGCATGGGAATAATAATGTTCATCGGACTGCTGTTCTTTAACGTCATCCAGCAGATGATCACATTCTTTACCACGATTTACAAGGAACTCAGGTTTTAGGAAAGGGGGATATCATGAAGAAACGGCTTTCTGCGTTTTCCGCATTGCTCATGATATTCATACTGCTCATATCCGTGTGTCCTGCGGGCATGACCGGCTCTGTTGCAGCCGACGCCGCGGCTCCTTCGGGTATGAAGAAAGCTGCCGAGAACGACAGCCTGATCCTGTATGTGGATGAAGAAGAGACGGATATCGCGGTCTATGTAAAGAAGACCGGAGCTTTCTTCTACAGCAATCCCGTTGATGCCGATACCGACACGTTTGCTTCCGCATATCAGAAGAGACAGCTGAAATCGCAGATCTATGTACGCTATTTCAACGAGAATGTCCAGGAAGCGAGTATGGACAATTACAGCAACTGCATACAGGACGGCCAGTTCGAGATCGAGTACACCGACGGCGGAATGAAGATCACCTATTCGATGGGAGAAGGCCTTGCCAAGCTCCTCCTTCCCACCGTTATCAGCGTCGAACGTCTTGAGAGCTACGCTGCGCAGCTTGATTCCTCGAAATCAAAGAAGCTCCTCAGAAACTACACCAAATACGACCTCTCGACCATGAAGGAGGCCGATAAAAAAGAGAAGCTCGAGAGCTATCCCGGACTCGAGAACCACAGCATTTACGTACTGAAAACAAGCACGAAGGATTACGTAAAGGAAGATCTTTCGGCTTATATCCAGGAAGCCGGATATACCTGGGACGACTACGATTTCGATCTCATTGACAACGGATATGAGACCGAGAACACGAAACCCTGGTTCACGGTACCGCTCAGCTACAGGCTCGAGGGTGAGAACCTGATCGCCGAAGTGGATCCCGCCGAGGTGGAATACAACGAAGAGGGCTATTATCTCGTGGATATCGAGCTCCTGCCTTACTTCGGAGCGGCCCGTGCGGGTGAGAGCGGATATCTCTTTATTCCCGACGGCAGCGGCGCGCTGATCAACTATGACAATAAGGCGACTACCGCATATACGGCGAAGGTCTACGGACAGGATGTTACGATGAACGTCCTTTCAACCTTACAGTCGCAGATCGACCAGTCGGTTACGGTCAAGATGCCTGTTTTCGGGGCAAAGACCGGCGACAGCGCCTGGTACGCGATCATTGAGGACGGAGACGGATACGCGGATCTGACAGCCTCTGTTTCGGGCCGCATCAACAGCTACAACAATGTCTACGCGGGCTTCCAGTTCCTTGAATACGGAGTCTGCTCGCTCGGAAGCATGGTCGGCTCAAACAGCTTCCAGATGTATTCTGCCGAGAAATTCAACGGAACATATAAGCTGAGATACGGCTTCCTTTCGGGAGACAGGGCCGATTATTCGGGAATGGCCGAAGGCTACCGCAATTACCTGATAGAAAAGGGAGCGCTTTCCTCGCGTCTTACGGGGAACGGCATACCGTTCTATGCGGAGTACATCGGCGCGATCGACAGGAGCGCGACCTTCCTCGGCATCAAATACCGCTCGGTAACGCCGGTTACTACTTACGCGCAGGCCGGGGAGATCACCGACAAGCTGATCTCGGGCGGCGTTTCGAACATCAACGTCATTTATTCCGGCTGGGCCAACGACGGCCTGCACGGAACCGCATATACAAAGATAAAGCCTGTGTCCAAGCTCAAAAAGGGCGGAACGACGCAGGAAGAATTCATAAAGAACATGACGGCAAAGTCCGCGGACACTTTCTTTACCGCGGAATTTCAGAGAGTCTACTACGATGTGATGGGCGACGGCTACACGCTTCTCGGAAGCGCGCCGAAGTATTTTGACCGCTCATCCGTCAAGGAAGCCACCTATTATCTCTCGAACGGCATGGTGGACTCAAACGATAAGATCTGTCTGATCAGGCCGTCGCTGGCCATGAAGGTCACCGAACAGCTGAAGAAGAAATTCTCGAAGACGGCGGATATCGGATTTGATGTCGGAACGATCAGCTGGATGCTCTATACGGACCAGCAGAGCGAGAATTACACCGACAGGCAGGACGCTAAGGAATACAATACCGCCGCGGTAAAGAGCCTTAATGAGGCGTTCGGCGGAAGGATCCTCATTGACAACGCGAACGCGTATATGATCCCGTTCGCGGCGGACGTTATCAACGCCCCGTTCGATTCGAACCGCAACCGCATCGTTGACGAGGTCGTACCGTTCTATGAAATGGTGCTCCACGGCTATGTTGACTACGCGGGCGACTGCCTCAACATGACCGACGATTACAACACGACGCTGTTAAAGAGCATCGAATCCGGATCGGGTCTCTATTTCAAATGGATCTATGAGGACAACTCGATCCTGAAGGAAACCGATTTTGACTCGCTGTATTCGGTCAATTACGAAGCCTGGCTCGACAAAGCGGTCTCCGATTACAAACGTGCCGATGCTGTTCTCGGAAGCCTTCGCGGGCAGACGATAACAAAGCACGAGATCATCTCCGATAAGGTAGTGCGCGTAACCTATGAGAAAGGAACGCAGATTCTGGTCAATTACTCAAAAGCCGATGCCGTTGTGGACGGACAGGCTGTCGGTGCCGGAAGCTTTGCGGTGGTGACTGGAAGATGAAGAAAAAAGGCTATTTTAAAAGAGTTCAGGGAAAGCTCAGACTCACCCTCTTAGGACGTGAGGCACTGGCCGGCATCGGTTTCGCACTTCCGTTCCTGATCGGATTCTTCGGGCTTTTCCTCCCGATGATCGTGAAATCGGTATCCTACAGCTTCAGCAACATGACCGTCGAGAAGACCGGATATGTGCTCACAAAGGCGGCAAACAACGGCTTTGAGCATTACATCCGGGCGCTTACGATCGATCCCGATTTCAACAGACAGCTCCTCCAGGCCATACTCGATATGTTCACGAAGGTTCCGCTGATACTGATCTTCAGCTTCTTCATGGCGAACCTGCTGAACCAGAAGTTCCACGGACGCGCGGTGGCCAGGAGCATACTGTTCCTGCCCGTTATCCTTACTTCGGGCGTGGTACTCGGACTTGAATCCTCGGACCTTCTGTTGACCACGAGAAGCCCCGCGGAAATGACAGGTACCGACTTCAGTACGATCATGAACGTCTCGGGCCTGCTGCTTGAATATACCGACCTTCCCGCTTCGGCGATCAATTTCCTCGCCAGCGCGGTAAACGGCATTTACAGCATAATAATCGCATCGGGCGTGCAGATACTGATATTCCTCGCGGGACTCCAGTCGATCAGCCCTTCGCTGTATGAGGCTTCATCGATGGAAGGCGCAACCGCATGGGAGAATTTCTGGAAGATCACCTTCCCGATGATCAGCCCGCTGATCCTCGTTAACAGCATCTATTCGATCATCGACTCGTTCACGAGCGAGACGAATGCGATCATGAAGGATATCAAGAGTACGATATTCAGCGAGGTCAAATACGGACTGGGATCGGCGATGGCATGGATCTACTTTGTATGTATCGGGATCATACTGCTGGTGGTAGGCAGCCTGATCTCAAGACATGTTTTCTACAATGACGAGCAACGATAGGACCGGAAAGGAAGCATTATGAACGCAACAACAAAGACCGCCAGGGTGCACAGGCTTACGGCAGCCAAAGTCGGAAGAGGGCTTTGGAGCATTGTGCGCGGCGTCATAATCGCGGGGATCTGTTTTACGATCCTCCAGCCGCTGTTTGTAAAGCTCTCCGTCTCATTTATGAGTGAGAAGGACCTTTTCGATTCCGCGGTCAAGTACATTCCGAAGCATTTTACGCTGAACAATTACAAGCTTGCCCTGAAAGGCATGGACTACTGGAACTCGCTCCTGAGGACCTTCCTTCTTTCGGGCGGCGTGGCGCTGCTCCAGCTTGCCAGCTGCATGCTCGTCGCGTACGGCTTCGCGAGATTCAGATTTCCGTTCAAAAAGATACTGTTCGCATGTGTGATCCTTATGCTGATCGTACCTCCGCAGATCATCATGCTGCCGCTGTTCATGCACTTCAGATTTTTTGACATCTTCGGCGTCTTCAAGGCGGTAAACGGAGCGCCGGTCAGTCTGCTCGATACGTACTGGCCATTCCTGATACAGGCGGCGACCTGCACGGGCTTCAAGAACGGACTGTTCATCTATATGCTGCGCCAGTTCTTCAAGGGTATGCCCAAGGAACTCGAAGAAGCGGCGTTCGTTGACGGCTGCACGAAGCTCAAGACCTTTATCAGGATAATAATCCCGAGCGCGGTGCCGATGATGGTCACGATCTTCCTGTTCGGCTTCGTATGGCAGTGGATGGACTCCTTCTACACCTCGCTGTATCTGAAGGGAACAATGGTAATACCCGTAGCGCTCGATTCGCTTTCGGCTTCGGTCTACAGTGAGTATTCGAATTACGGCGGAAGCATGAACTTCATAAGTCCCGGCTTTATCTCGATGATGAACAACACCGGAACCATACTTGCGATGGTGCCGCTCGTTATACTGTATCTCGTTTGCCAGAAGTACTTCGTGGAGGGCATAGAGCGCTCCGGTATCGTAGGATAATTGCATGAGGGGAAAGCCCCGAATGCTTTATTAAATAACTTTACACACTGCAAATGCAGAAAAGGAGGTTTTTATGAAAAACACAACAGTGAAGAAGATGCTTGCTCTTGCACTGAGCATCATCATGATCCTCACAGTGGTCGGCTGTAAGAAGGAAGCTCCCGCTACCGATGCCGGACAGACGACCACACAGGCACCTTCACAGGGGGACACAAAGACTACTGACGCTCCTAAGGCTACGGATGCACCCAAGGCTACGGAAGCGCCCACACCCGAGCCCGAACCCGAGCCCGAGTATGACTTCGGCGGCAGAGTATTCAGGATCGGTTCCTACTACGACATGACTCCCGATCCCAATGCCGGCGCTCTTGAGGCAGCTCTTGCCGACAGGATCGCGGAAGTTGAAGAGAAGTACAACTGCACGATCGAGTTCCTTAATCTCGGCGGCGACTATCTTGCGGATTATGTTACCAGCGTTCTCGCGGGCGATCCCATCTGCGACATCGGATACGTTGTAACCCAGAACCTTCTTCCTTCACTCATCGAAGGCGGAATCGCATATCCTCTTGACGGACTTGCAGCACTTGACCTTTCCGAGTACAAGTGGAGAAGCGA
>CAMZAI010000104.1 GCA_947304065.1 uncultured Clostridia bacterium
CAGTCCGAAATTGATGCGCTGGTCTCGTTCCTTCAGCAGGGTAACGATTCTCAGGAGCCTGTTGCTATAGGCGACGTTCTCGACCAGAGCAGTATCGATAAGCTTGTCGATATCATTCGTTTTAACAACAGCCACGGCGTAATGCTCAACAACGACACTACCGCCGCTATCCTCAGTGCAGGCAATGTTGATATCATTGCTCCCGACGGAAGCACAGTCGACAGATCCGCATGCGAGCTCGTATTCAGGATCGCGGATTCCGGTATGGCCGAGATCATCTGCAAGAACACAAAGGACGGCGCCGAATACAATATCTCTCCCGATTCGCTCAGACAGCGCAAGTATGTCGCTGAAGGCAGCAAGTGGGGTCTCGCTGTTTCACCCCGCCACTTCAACAAGATCGCGAACCTGTTCAGAGTCAACTATTCGCAGGATACCTTCAACGAGGTCGTTGCCCGTTTTGCCGAGATCACATACGGTTCGAAGGACGCAGAAGTATCGAAGATCTACTTCCCTGTTGAGTCTTAAAGTTACCGCTTGACATATCACGATACGAATATTAAAATTTCAAACGAAAGAAATTCTTCGGGGCGGGGTGCGATTCCCCACCGGCGGTACAGTCCGCGAACTGCTTTTGCAGCCGATCCGGTGCGATTCCGGAACCGACAGTATAGTCTGGATGAGAGAAGATTTGTTATACAGCAGCGCCTCTTCTTTGGCGGCTGCCTAATACGATCGTTATGCCCTGTGTTTTCGGACACGGGGCTTTTTCTTTCGAAAGGATTTCTTTTAAGAATTCTAAGTCTAAGGAGAAAGAAAATGGAAAATGAACAGACACTCACAGCACAGAACAAAGTAATGACCAGGCAGTCGGCCGCAGCGCGCACCAGGCTCCTCGCAGGAGTAGGAATGCTCACCGCGGCAGCGGTAGTCCTCCAGTACCTGGAGTTCCCTATCCCGGTAATGCCTCCCTTCATCAAGTTCGACTTTTCGGACCTTCCCGCGCTCCTCGGCGCATTCGCTTACGGCCCCGTTGCAGGCGTGATCATTGAGCTCTTAAAGAACCTGATCCACTGCGCAGCTTCACAGAGCGCTACGGTCGGCGAACTCTCGAACTTCATCCTCGGCGCAGCATTCGTATTCACCGCAGGATTGATCTACAAGACGCACAAGAACAAAAAAGCCGCTCTCATCGGCGGTCTGCTCGGCGCACTGGCCATGGGTATCATATCGGTTCCTTCGAACCATTTCGTAGTTTATCCTTTTTACTACAACTTCATGCCCGAAGAGACCGTGCTCGCTGCTTACCAGAAGCTCCTTCCTTCGATGAAGTCCGTATTTGAGAGCCTGCTGGTATTCAACCTTCCCTTCACCATCGTAAAGGGACTGATCTCGGTAGCGATCTGCATGCTGATCTACAAGCCGCTCTCTCCTATCCTTAAGGGCGCCGCAAATAAACAGTAATTCCGCTTGAAACACAGGAGCAATATGATCACACTTCCGTATACGATAAAAGGCAGAGTCCGCCACGGCAAGGAACTCGGCAGGACCATAGGGATGCCTACGGTAAACCTCGTCCCGGACGCAGATGCGCTCATCCCCGGCTCCGAAGCCACGGCTCCGGACAGTGACGAAAAATCTTCTGCCGGATTGAGCCGTTCCGATTTCGGAGTCTACTTCTCGGAAATTGATATCGACGGCAGAACCTGTCAGGGCGTCACCAATATCGGCATCCGCCCCACAGTGACCGCCGGCCGTGAAGAAAAGCCCGCTGTCACCATCGAGACCTTTATCTTCGATTTTGAAGGCGATCTCTATGACCGCGAAATATCTGTCACTCTCCTGGCGTTCCGCCGCCCCGAGCAACGCTTCTCTTCTGTAGATGAGCTGTCGGCGCAGATGCATAAGGATATGGAAGCCGGACGCGAATATTTCGCCTCTCACTTTTAAAATAGTACTGGCATTTATCGATACAGTGCTTTATAATCGAAAAAAACAAGCAGGGGGAGAATATCATGAGTGACATGAACATAGTTTGTCTGGATCTGGAGGGCGTACTGGTCCCCGAGATATGGATCGCTTTTTCGGAGGCGAGCGGTATTCCCGAACTTAAAAGAACCACCAGAGACGAGCCCGATTACGACAAACTCATGCGCTGGAGGATCGGCATCTTAAAGGAGCATGGTCTCGGCCTTAAGGAGATCAAGGAGACCATCGCGAAGATCGATCCGCTCCCGGGTGCAAAGGAGTTCCTCGACGAGCTCCGCTCCATTACTCAGGTTATAATCCTCAGCGATACATTTACACAGTTCGCCTCTCCTCTTATGGAGAAGCTCGGCTGGCCGACCATCATGTGCAATACGCTTGAGGTGGCTCCGGACGGCGAGATCACAGGCTTCAGGATGCGCGTAAAGGATTCGAAGCTCTCAACTGTTAAGGCACTCCAGTCCGTGGGCTTTGAGACCATCGCAGCGGGCGACAGCCACAACGATCTCGGCATGATCGCAGCGAGCAAGGCCGGTTTCCTCTTCAGGAGCACCGAGCAGATCAAGGCAGACCATCCCGAGTTCCCCGCATTCGAAGAATACGACGAATTCCTTGAGGCGATCAAAAAGGCATTATAAAGATCAAGCGCAGAGCATCAGCCCTGCGCTTCTTTGAAATCATCTACTTCCGCGTCGAGGTCCGCGAGCAGCTGCCCGTACGCCTCCTGCGTGAAGGGATATTCCCTTGACCTGATTTTCTCTTTGTCCGTAGCTCCGTATGAATACGGCTCGGGCCAGGTCTCGACGGTCAGGAATTTCTCCTTATCAGGCTTATCGCCTTCCTTCGCATCCTCGGGCAGGGGCAGTTCCCTCTCGCCCATTTTGATCCGGTAGCGCATTCCCTTGCAGCTTCCGAGGAAGGCCTGTTTATAGTTGTAAAAGTTGAGCGGCATGATGCAGTCTTCGCTCAAATACCTGTATTTCCCGCTGTTTTCGATATCATTCATGTAAAACTCCGTTCCGTATCCGCCAAAATTCCCGGCATCGATGCGCGGCGGCGGACACTGTATTCATTTTATCACAGGGAGTGTTTTATGGACAATAAGGACGAAATAAAAATCATCGAACTGAAGGAATCCATCCTCGAGGACAATGACCGCGATGCGGACGTGCTGCGCTCCGAGCTTAAAAGCCGCGGCATATTCCTGATCAATCTGATGTCCGCCCCCGGCAGCGGCAAAACGAGCACTCTTCTCTCGCTCGCACCGTTCTTTAAGGACAGGCTCAAATGGGCCGTGATGGAGGCCGATATCGATTCCGATGTGGACGCCCGCACGATGATCGCGGCAGGCATCCCCTCGATACAGCTCCACACCGGCGGCATGTGCCATCTCGACGCCGACATGACCAGACAGGGCATACGTGAGATCGGGGACATCTCTCCCGACCTCGTGGTACTCGAAAACATCGGTAATCTTGTCTGCCCCGCCGAATTTGACACCGGAGCGATGCTGAACATGACTGTCTTAAGCGTCCCCGAAGGCGATGACAAACCGGTCAAGTATCCGCTCATGTATCAAAAGTCGGATATCATGGTCATAAACAAGATCGATACTCTCCCGATCTTCGATTTTGATCCCGACGCCGCCGAAGCGGCTGCAAAAAAACTCAATCCTGCGATCAAAGTTTTCAGGATCAGTGCAAAAACCGGCGAAGGAACCGAGAAGCTCGCAAACTACATAATTTCCGAAATAAATCACGCAAAAGCAGTCAAATAATCACGAACAGCAATTCATTTTGCAATTAATTCCAAAAATACGCATTAGTTTTAATTATGTACATCATAAGCAACTATTATAAATGCTCTTTAGCACATTAAACCGGGAAGTGGAGAACCATGGGAGAAGTCAGAATAATCACTGTAAATCAGAATATTACGGCCGATAATGATATGGCGGCAGATATGCTCCGCAAGCGGCTCGCCGCGCAGGGCACTTTGTTTTTGAATTTCATGTCGGGCCCCGGCAGCGGAAAGACTACCACCCTCACCGCTCTGATCAACCGCCTCAAAGACGATTACCGGATCGGCGAGATGGACGTCGACATCGAATCGCGTCTCGACGCTCAGCGCGTGGCCGACGCCACGGGCGTCGAAGCCCTGCAGATCCATAACTGCGGTCTGTGTCACATCGACGCCGACATGGTCACCAGAGCGCTCACAGAGTACGACACCGAAGGCCTCGATCTTCTGATACTCGAAAATATCGGGAATCTCGTCTGCCCCGCCGAATTTGACACCGGCGCGCATAAGAACGTCATGCTCTTAAGCGTCCCCGAGGGCGATGACAAGCCCCTCAAGTACCCGCTGATGTTTACGGTCAGCGACATTGTGCTGATCAACAAGATCGACACGCTCGAATACTTTGACTTCGACCTTGATAAGGCCAAAGAGCGCATCCTGAAGCTCAACCCGAAGGCTGAGATCTTCCCTATAAGCGCAAAAACCGGCGAAGGCCTCGATGAGGTCGTCGCCGTGATAAAAAGAGAGATCGGACTTATTAAAAAATGATCACCATTTAACGTCTATTATGCACACCTCGGCGTCGGTTCCGATCCTGATATTGGGACCGTAGAGGCCGACTCCCGAGGTCACGATATTGTACATATTGCCTTTCTTCAACACGCCTGCGGAATTCTCCCAGGTAAACAGCCTGCTCGTGATGTTCATCGGGAAAAACTGCCCGTCATGCGTATGTCCGCAAAGGTCTATATCCACTCCCGCGTCCGCGAGCGCCTGCAGCTCCCTCGGCTCATGGTCTATCACGATCAGAGGCTTCGTAAGATCCAGTCCCCGTACCAGTTCTTCCGCGCTTTTTCTCTTTCCCGTTCCGTTTCCGGGCTTGCTGTAGTCGGGCCTGCCGTAGACATAGAAAGTATCGTCTATCAGCACATATTCGTCCAAAAGTAGCATGATCCCGGCTTTTTTGAGGAACTCGTTCATCTCTTTGCCGGCAGCCTTGTTCGGGTTGTGATAATCAAACGTGAATCCGCCGATAATCTTCTCTTCTATGTCATGATTTCCGTAGACCGCGTAAGTCCCGTATCTGCTCTTTATCGACGCAAATATCTCTATCAGCCGCTCGGGATCGTCGAGTGCTTCGTACTCATTGTCAAATATGTCGCCCGCCATTATCACGATGTCCGGCGAAGAGGCATTGATCAGGTCCGCCATCTTCTCCATCTGTTCGCAGCCGATGCTGTAGCCCAGATGCATGTCGGCGACCAGCGCGATCCTCAGTCCGTCGCTGCCCTCGACCTGTTTTGCCGTCTGTATCTCATAGGTATTCAGCTTCACATCTCTGCCGTGCGCCACGCCGTACCACATCAGAAGTACAATGAAAACTATGTTCAACACGCCCATTACCGCTCTCTTGTTGCTGTAAAGCGCCGATGAAAAGACCTGTTTGGGCTCATAGCCCTTCTTTTTGAGCTTAATATACTCGATCAGACGTCCGATCAGTATGACCGCGAACGACATTCCCATGTATATCAGTACGCCGAGGTTGTAATTGCCCGACTTTTTGAGCACGCGCCGTAATATATACAGTATCGGGAAGCTCTCGTACGGTACTCCGGCGGGGATCACGTACGCGGCAAATATCGACAGCGAAAACACTGCCCAGAGGAACGCGACAAGTATTTTCACGAACTTGCCGAGCCCGCGGGGCAGTCTCAGAGTGTCAAGCCATTTAAAGCATTCGTAGACAAAATAAACATGCGCCGCTATAAACAGCGGTGACAGCAGGAAAAAAAT
Organism: uncultured Clostridia bacterium; assembly: GCA_947304065.1. Lineage (GTDB taxonomy): Bacteria > Bacillota > Clostridia > Lachnospirales > Lachnospiraceae > RUG11977. Next base: position 5,800 of record CAMZAI010000104.1, read on the forward strand.
CATGCGGCGCCTCTCAATCCTTCTCGTAGATAAGCAGCTCGTCGCCGTTGTTGATCACGGTGTCGCCGTCGGGGACAATGTTCTTCGTCCCGCGCCTGATCAGTACCACGAGCGACTGCCTGGAGATCGGAACCTTCTTTAAGGGCAGTCCGACCCAGCTGTTCCGCTCTTTTATCTTCACGGAATTCAGCTTGATCCTGTCCTCTTCATAAAACTTCTTCGCGCCGAAGATCAGCCTGTCGCCCGCCTTGAGCACAGTCTCTCCGTGGGGCACGAGCTCTTCTTCATCGCGAATGATCGCCGCTATCATCATCTGCGGCGGCATCTGTATATCTGCCAGCTTCTTTCCGCTCCATGGATGCTGCGGTTCAAGCGTGCCGGTCAGGAACTTCAGCGGTCTGTCCTCTTCCACGAACGCGATCCTGTTCAGCTTCGAGTAGCTCTCGACGAATCCGGCGGAAATGATACCTGTAGGGATAGCGACCATTCCGACTCCGAGGAATGAGATCGCTATGGCCATTATCTTGCCTCCGACAGTGATCGGATATATATCGCCGTACCCGATGGTCAGCAGCGTAGATGCGGACCACCAGATGCCCGAGAACGCGTTTTTGAACGTATCGGGCTGCGCCTCATGCTCCAATGAGTACATGCACAGAGACGAAGCTATCATCAGTATCAAAACCATGATGACAGACGAGAATATCTGCTTTTTCTTTTCGTATAAGACATCGAGTATAACGCTGAACGCGTCGTAGCGCGAATTGATCGAGAACAGCCTGAATATCCTGATGACCCTGAACATCCTGAACGCAACCGCTCCGGCAGGGAAGAATATCGGAAGGTAATAAGGGAAAAATGTCAGCAGATCAACGATTCCCGACACCGAAAATATAAACGCGAACGCCGCCGCGACGCGGCTTTTGTCGGGATAGAGAATGTCCGAGGTCCATACCCTCAGGATATATTCGATCGTAAAAAGGATGACCGTTACGAGCTCGATTGCATCGAGGGCGGCCTGATATTTCGAAAATTCGCCGTAAGTAGACATGATCGTGGCCGCAAGGCTCGCGACGATCACGACCGTCAGAAGGATATCGAAGAGCCTGCTGGGCAGGTCTCCGACATTGCCGATCTGTATGATATCAAAAATCTTTCTCTTTGAGAGACGTTTTGTGTTCTGCATAATCTACCGCCGATGATGGTTTTTTAGCTTTTGCCTTCGCGTCCATTGTACCATATCCCGTTATTATGTGCTAAACTATTTTTCAGGGAGGTAAGCAGCTTTGTGCCGATGGAACAAACTGCGAGTACCGGAGCAAAGCGGAGGCATGCAGATGAATACTATCGTTCAGACTAAAATGGGACCCGTAAAGGGCAACGCTCGCGAGGGCTACAACGAATTCCTCGGTATCCGTTTCGCGACCGCGCAAAGATTCGAATACGCTGTGCCCGTCGAGAGCTTTGACGGCGAATACGACGCGACCGCGTTCGGTCCCGCATGCCCGCAGACCAGAGGCTTTTACCCGCATTTCGAGCATCCCACCCGCCGCTTCTATTATCACGAATTCCGCGAAGGCCAGATCTTTACTTTCGGCGAGGACTGCCTTCGTCTGAATATATATGCTCCCGCAGAGGCAAAGAACTGCCCCGTGATCCTCTTTTTCTACGGCGGAGGCTTCAATGCAGGCAGCACCGACGAGTCCACATTTGACGGCGCAATCTATGCGCGGCAGGGCGTTATCCTCGTGACCGCCGCATACAGAGTGGGCATACTCGGCTACCTCACCCACGAAGAAGTGTTCAAAAAATACGGCCGCGACGGCAATTTCGGCCTCGATGACCAGTTCACCGCGATCAAATGGGTAAAGGCCCATATCGCCGATTTCGGCGGCAATCCCGACAATATCACGCTCGCCGGTCAGAGCGCCGGCGCGATTTCAGTTCAGTATCTGTGTCTCAGTGAGAAATGCCGCGGTCTTTTCGGACGTGCGATCATGTTCTCGGGCGCAGGTCTTTTCCCGAAATTCTCGCTTCCGCGTCCTGCTGCCGAGCGCAGGCCATACTGGACCGGATTCATGGAGTCGGCAGGGATCAAATCCTTCGAAGAGCTGAAGACCATGGACTTTAAAGAGATCTTCGCGCGGCTCGAGCCTTATCTTGCTTCACGCAAGGACAATGTCTTCAACACCATGCCGGTGCTCGATAACTATCTGCTCACCGCTCCGATCGATGAAATGATAAAGAAGCCGCTCCCCCTCGACTACATGATCGGCTACTCGAACAACGACATGTACGCGATCATCATGTCGCATATCGGCCACCGCTTTGCAAAGGATAACAACGGCTTCATCTACTATTTTGATATTGACGCTCCGGGCGATAAGCGCAACGCGGCTTACCACGCCTGCGACCTGCGCTACATCTTCGGAACTTTAGATCGCGGAACACGCAAATACGGCGCATACGACCATGAAGTCTCCGCGCTGTTGACGCGCTATATTTCCGCTTTCGCGGCGACAGGCGATCCGAATTCAAACGAATGGCCGGGCGCAAAACTGCCGGGCACCTCTCCCGAATACACGCTGCCCGCAGGTCCTCTGCCCGTATGGGAACGCGGCGGCAAAAAAGCTCTCCGCTTCGCTCCGGACATGATCGGAATGGCGCATCCCAATAAGCTTAAGCTTCTCTGGAATACATTGACCAAAGGTGACCCGAAAATGGACTAGGCAAGCGCGTGCTCGATCAGGGCCGCGCAGCCTTTCTCGATCTGTCTGTACACGCCCTCAAAATCTCCGGTATACCACGGATCTGCAATATCTTCGGGATGGTCCGTAAAGTCCATCAGAAGATGCACCTTCCCCTCGGGATCGCCCCCGAGGATCCTCTCCATATATCCGAGATTGATCTTCTCCATGCCAATGATATAATCCCATTTATCATACTCATCGCGCCGCATCTGCCTCGCGGTCTTCCCTGCGCACGATATTCCGTGCTTAGCCAGTTCCCGCTTCGCGGGCGGATACACCGGATTCCCGATCTCTTCGGTGCTGTGCGCCGCCGACTCTATCAGAAAGCGGTCCGCAAGCCCCCTCTTTTCCACCATATCTTTCATAATGAATTCCGCCATCGGGGAACGGCAGATGTTGCCCCAGCAGATGAATAAAACCTTTATCATTTTTCTTTACCTCATCCTTAACCTTGCACATGCAACAGATAAAAATCATCCGCATATATGCGCTCGCCCTGCACATACGGCACCAGATTTTCCTTATGCCACCGATGCATTCTTGGCGCAAACCACTCTTGCTTACTCCACTGCTCATAATGAATTCCGAGACAATCCAGCAACGTCAGTATGAAACAGGCATCTAACACATCATAACAAATATTACCGCCTGCATCCCGATATCCTTCTGCCATTTGTTGTCTGCGCGCCAACGATCCGCCAATATTCCCAAACAGAACAGCAAGATCATACATCGGATGTCCCATACCGAAAAAAGAAAAAT
>CAMZAI010000105.1 GCA_947304065.1 uncultured Clostridia bacterium
CCTAACAGGAAAAGCAAAAAGCAGACAAGCGCGGCTCCGAGCACCAATATCAATGCCGCTAAAAACCGCTTAAGACGGAGCCTGCGCCGGAATTGCTTCCTGAGCTCAGCTTCGTCTCTGCGGTCGTAATAATCATCATCTCTGCCTGAATACATCACACACTCCAATTAATACACATTCAAAGTTATTATATTCTTATTGCAAATGTAATTCAAGCAGAGAGTTCTATTAAGTTTATTCGGTCCTGAGTGCAACCACGGGATCCTTCTTCGCCGCGATCCTCGACGGGAACAGGCCTGCGATAAAGGTAAGCAGCATGCTGATAAGTATCAGTATTCCGGCCGCTATATAGGGCAGAACCGCAAGTCCCGCAATATCCGTGAAGTGCTTGATAATGATATTGATCGGGATCAGCAAAAGGAATGTGATCATGATTCCGAGCAGTCCTGCGGTAAATCCTACGATCAGCGTCTCGGCGTTGAATACACGTGAGATATCCTTCTTCGATGCACCGATAGCACGGAGTATTCCGATCTCCTTTGTTCTCTCAAGTACCGAGATATAAGTAATGATACCGATCATGATCGACGATACAACAAGCGAGATCGCTACGAATGCTATAAGGATGTAGCTGATCGCATTGATGATCGTTGATACGGACGACATTATGAGACCTACAAGATCGGTATAAGTGATCTTCTCATCTTCTTCCTTGTCACGGTTATATTCGTTTATCAGATCGGCGATCGCGTCCTTTGACTCAAAATCCTTCGGATAAAGATTGATAGTCGAGGGATCTTCGGGATCCGATACGCCCATGAGCCTTAAATTGTCCTCGTATGTTGCTTCGGTGGTCTGCTGTTCGAACATTGAGGAAAGAGTCTCGAGTATCTTCTCGTCGCTCATTCCGTAATCGCGCATCTGCCGGATCGAGGTCTGGGTAGTTATTCTTTCTTCATCGGGAAGAGCCATTATATAAGCGTTTAATGCATCCCAGGTAAGTTCTTCCTGCTCTTCGGGTTCGAACTTTATTCCGGTGAAAATGTCGGTATCGGGATTAGCCTTCTGTTCGCGCACGATCTCGGAATTGTTGACCTCCTCGATCAGATGCTCCATGAGGTCGGTCCTGTAGCCGATCGTACCTGCAAGGCCGTTCTGCGCAGCTTCGGACTCGGACTTTAAGATTCCGACGATACTGATGGTCTCGGCCTTCTCGAGTGCGCTCATCATGTAGATATCGTCTTTTGACTTATCTACCCAGACGCCGTTTTCCTTGGCGAAATAGTCTGAATTCAGAAGAAGCTTGAATTTGAGTCCGCACAGCTCTTCATACGAATAGCTCTTGGGTTCAGGCCACTCGGCCTCCTCGCCGCGGATCATCTTGCCTAAAGTCTCTCCCAGCTGTTCGCTGTCGAGCACGCCTATCGAATAGAGCGTGTAGTCTGTAACTTCGTTGTTGCCGCTCACGATAAGCACAACTTCGTTGTATTTCTCCGGCATTCTTCCGTAGATCACGTCATACTGCTGGTCAAGGAGCTTGTCGTTATTGATAAGTCGCTGCCAGACCTCGGAATTAACCAGACTCATGCGTGAATATGAGCCGCCCATACCCATCATCTTGAATACCTGACCGGGATTTACCTGATATATGCCGTTCTCGATATCGGCCCTGTAGATATTCATCCTCGTTGAATAACCGTAATTGATATCGGTGGTCAGTTCTTCGAATTTCGCACGGTTGGCCTCTATGTACTGCCTGAAATCCTTGAGGTTGTTGGTCGTTACCTCATTGACCATCAGTTCCATAAAGCCGGTCATTATTTGATTCGTATATATCCTGTCGTCGGTATGTTCCGTGACTTCATTCGCGTTCTGCGCCATCGATGACATAAACGAAGTCATGTCGATGGTCGATTTCTCGATCGTGATCGGATAGCTTGAGAGCGTATCTTCCTGAACCTTATCGATGTATTGCTGTACACCGTTAGAAAGCGACAGGATCAGGGCAATGCCGATGATACCGATGCTTCCGGCAAATGCTGTAAGCAGTGTCCTGGCCTTCTTTGTCATAAGATTATTGAGCGAGAGCGAAAGCGCTGTCATGAGTGACATCGAAGTCTTCGGAGGCATAACTGCCTTCCTCTCCTGCTTTGTCATCTTCTCGAAAGCTTCTGCCTTTGCCTCGTCAACCTTCAGCTCTTCGGCGGTAACGGGCATCGAATCCGACTGGATCTCACCGTCGAGCAGCTTGATGATACGTGTCGAATATACCTGAGCCAGCTCGGGATTATGTGTAACCATGATGACGAGCTTGTCTTCCGCTATCTCGGCAAGGATATCCATGATCTGCGCCGATGTGGCCGTGTCAAGAGCTCCTGTGGGCTCATCGGCGAGCAGAATGTCGGGATCGTTTACCAGCGCACGTGCGATCGCCACACGCTGCATCTGACCGCCCGAGAGCTGGTTGGGCTTCTTTTTGATCTGGTCCTTTAATCCAACCTTTTCAAGCGCCTCAACGGCTCTTCTGCGTCTTTCCTTTCGCGATACGCCGGAGAGAGTAAGCGCAAGCTCTACGTTTGAGAGAACTGTCTGATGAGGGATCAGGTTGTAGCTCTGGAATACAAATCCGATGCTGTGATTTCGGTAAGAATCCCAGTTCCTGTCCTTATACTGAGTCGTAGATACTCCGTTAATGATCAGATCGCCGCTCGTGTATTTATCGAGACCGCCGATGATGTTAAGAAGCGTCGTTTTGCCGCAGCCCGAAGGTCCCAGGATCGATACGAACTCGTTTTCCCTGAATTCGAGGCTGACGCCTTTCAATGCCGGCACTTTCTCATCGCCGACATCATATTCCTTTACAATGTTTTTTAACCTGAGCATAACAATCTTTCCTTTTCGAATGCTTTTCGTGTTCAACCTTTGTCGAGTGTAGCAGAACGCCCCGCCCGTTTCAATAAAAAATCGATTAAGAAAGTATAATAAAAGGGGAACGCACTATGAACGTTCCCCAAGATTTATTAAGTTATCATATCAAAGGCTTTTCTCGAGATTAGACCTTATAGCCTTGATGAATTCAAGCGTCTCAACCTTGTGAGCACCCGGAAGCGTCGATATCGCAGCCAGATCGCCGGTCATCACGCCGCTTTCGATCGTGTCGATCACAGCCTTATCAAGCTTATCGGCAAAATCGGCAAGTTCTTTGTTCCCGTCCAGCTCGCCCCTCTTCCTTAAGGCGCCTGTCCATGCATAGATCGTAGCCACGGAGTTTGTTGATGTGGCCTTCCCCTCGCGATGCATGTAGTAATGTCTCTGAACTGTGCCGTGCGCAGCCTCGTACTCGTATTTGCCGTCGGGCGAAACAAGAACCGAAGTCATCATGCCGAGCGATCCGAATGCGGTTGCCAGCATATCGCTCATAACGTCTCCGTCGTAATTCTTGCAGGCCCAGATAAATCCGCCGTCAGACCTGATAACACGCGCCACAACTTCGTCGATCAGCGTGTAGAGATAAGTGATGCCGGCTTCTTCAAACTTAGACTTATACTCGTTCTCGTAGATCTCTGCGAAAATATCCTTAAATCTGTGGTCGTAGGTCTTTGAGATCGTATCCTTCGATGCGAACCAGAGATCCTGCTTTGTATCGAGAGCGAAATTGAAGCAGCTTCTGGCAAAACTCGTGATCGACTTGTCGAGGTTGTGCATGCCCTGAATGACTCCCGGACCCTTGAACTCATGGATCAGAGTCCTGGTCTCGTGACCGTCTGCGTCTGTAAATACCAGCTCCGCACGTCCGGGTCCGTCGATCTTCATCTCGCTTGCCTTATATACGTCGCCGTATGCATGTCTTGCGATCGTAATGGGCTTTTTCCAGTGAGGGATATGGGGATCGATGCCTTTTACAAGGATCGGCGCGCGGAAAACGGTTCCGTCAAGTATCGCACGGATCGTTCCGTTGGGGCTCTTCCACATCTGCTTTAAGTTGTATTCCGTAACTCTGGCGGCATTCGGAGTGATCGTCGCGCATTTAACGCCAACGCCGTACTTTTTGATGGCTTCCGCGGAATCCACGGTAACCTTATCGTCGGTCCTGTCTCTCTCTTCGAGTCCGAGATCGTAATATTCGGTCTTCAGATCGATGAAAGGCAGCAGGAGCTCGTCTTTGATCATCTTCCAGATAACTCTGGTCATTTCATCCCCGTCCATCTCGACAAGGGGCGTAGTCATGCGGATCTTGTCCATTTTATCTCCGTTCCGTGCGCATGCACAAAATGTATTTTAATGCTTGTAATAATTGATGAGACATCCGTCAAGAATGATCTGTCTCTCGTCATCCGTCAGTTCACCTAACCTCAGAGTGATCTTCGAGATTCCGGAGGTCTTCACAACATATGCCGTAATCCCGGACTGCTTCTCCTCAACAGCCTTTCTGATGCCGGGGATATAGATGTAATCGCCCTTCTTTACTTCGTCTCCGTCATAGAGGAAAGGAAGCATACCCCAGTTAATGAGGTTCGAGCGGTATCTCTTCGTAGCGTATTCCTTAGCGATATTTGCCCATGCGCCGAGTACCTTCTGGCAGGATGCGGCCTGTTCCCTGGCCGATCCGTCGCCGGGCTTAACGGCATAAATCGTGCTTCCGATCGAAGTCTTTTCGGGCATGAAATCGAGCTGTTCACCGCAGATCTGCTTTATTACCCTGTCATATTCTTCAGCAACTGATGCGTCGAGCGAGATCTCTTCGCCCTTTGAAGAATAAGCCTTTGCGAGCTCCCTGATCTTCTTTGCCTCGCCGACATACTCGGGATCCTTGCGTGAAAGCGTGAACTCCGCAAGTCCGAGAGGATTCGAGCGGTACGATGAAGTCTCGCCCGAAGGGATCAGCTCATCTGTGGTCGTAACGGGATCGTGGATCTCGCTTACGCACTTAACGATAAGATTGTCCTTAAGTTCCTGCATCTCGGGCCAGTCCTTGATATTGGGACCGAACTTGATCTCCGATGAAGGTGAAGGCTTTCCCCATGCGTCAAGCACGCGTTTTTTATAGATAGAACCGTCAAAGAAGTACTTAGGTCTCGAGAAGTCGATGCCATCGAGTTCGTCGGCGCCTGTAAGGAAGCCCTTGTTCGCAGCTGTAGCGGCGATGGACCTCGCGTCCATGAGCGCAACCGAAGCAACCTGTCCGTTCTGAACCTTTGAGCCCTCGCGGTTCGGGAAATTTCGTGTCGAATGCCTGATCGAGAATGCGTTGTTCGCGGGAGTATCGCCCGCACCGAAGCAGGGACCGCAGAACGCTGTCTTTATAACAGCTCCGGCAGCCAGCAGATCGGCTGCTCTTCCGTTCTTTACAAGCTCCATGTAAATAGGCTGTGACGCCGGATAAATGCTGAGTGAGAACCTTCCGTTGCCGGTATCGGCGCCGTAAAGGATGTCCGCAGCGTCGCAGATATTCTCATATCCGCCGCCCGCGCAGCCTGCGATGATGCCCTGATCCACGAACAGCTTGCCGTCGATGATATTATCCTTGAGCGAGTATTCTATCTTGTCGCCGAAGCTGACCTTTGCTCTCTCCTCGCACTCCCTGATATAGCGGGGAAGATCTGCCTTCACATCCGCGATCGGATAAGCCTTAGAAGGATGGAAAGGCATGGCGATCATAGGCCTGATCTCGGAAAGATCGAGACAGATGATCGAATCGTAATATGCGTTCTCACCGGGATTGAGTTCTTTGTATTCTTCGCTTCTTCCGTGAATGTCGAACCAGTCGGCTATCTTCGTATCGGTGCTCCAGATTGAAGACAGACATGTGGTCTCGGTGGTCATAACGTCGATGCCGATGCGGAAGTCCGCAGAAAGTCCGGCAACGCCGGGGCCTACGAATTCCATGACCTTGTTCTTTACAAAACCGTTGTCGAACGTAGCCGCGATAAGCGCAAGAGCCACGTCCTGAGGGCCAACGCCGTACGAAGGCGCACCTGTAAGGTAAACAGCGACAACATCCGGACGTGCGACATCATATGTCTTTCCCAAAAGCTGCTTTGCGAGCTCTCCGCCGCCCTCGCCTACGGCCATGGTTCCCAAAGCTCCGTATCTCGTATGAGAATCCGAGCCAAGGATCATCTTTCCGCAGCCTGCGAGCATTTCGCGCGCATACTGATGTATAACCGCAAGATGGGGAGGAACATAGATACCGCCGAATTTCTCGGCGCATGAAAGGCCGAAGAAATGGTCGTCCTCATTGATCGTTCCGCCGACCGCGCATAAGGAATTATGGCAGTTCGTCAGAACATAGGGAATCGGGAACTCTTTCAGGCCGCTGGCGCGCGCCGTCTGGATGATCCCGACATAAGTGATGTCATGAGATGTGATCTTGTCAAATTTGATCCTGAGATGCGATGCGTCGCCCGAAACATTGTGTTCCTTCAGGATCGACCATGCGATGGTCGCGTCTTTGCCGGCAATGCGCGCCGAATCGGGATCGAGTCCCGTTGCGCTCTTAAAGCCGGCGCGTCCCGACTCGTCGTCGAAATACAGTTTTCCGCCCGAGAGCCAGCCTCCGTTCTTGATGAGTTCCATAATCCTTGCTTTCCTTTTCCTTTATTCTGAATTGATCAGTAATCTTTGTGAGTCAGGTAGTAGTACTTTATGAATCTGAACGTTTTGTCCTCACCCTTGTCGCGCAGCATAACGAGAAGCTTCTCGAGGAAATCGCTGGTTTCGGGGTGGATCATCCTCTTATGTCTTCCCTTGTCAAAGTAATCGAAGGGCGCGCCGTTGTTGTAATTTTCCCTGAGATATATCTTGCTCGCGGCAAGTCTGTCGCAGAACATTTCGATAACGTACTTTAAGGGCATCTTCACCGGAGCTACCTTCTGAACCTCATGATTGTAATCGGTCCAGTACTCAAAATGATGTCTGTTTCTGCCCTTGTGATGCATCCAGGCGTTCGAGTAGCCGTAATCGTCCCTCTCGCCCTCATTGGGGCTTCTGTCGCCCGAATAGTACTTTACGCCGTAGACAAACTCTCTCGGGCTGTACTTTGACAGATCGTGAAACAGACCCTGCACAGGGATGCCGGCCTTTATGCAGTGCTTAATGACCGCATGGCGGTGCCTGGTTATGGTTACGAAGTGATAATAGATGTTCATAGGATTAAACATAGCTTACACTCCCTTCCGTCTTTTAAGAAGTTCCGTTCCAATATCGTATATCCTGTCAAATATAAGATCCGGCTGCACATCGGACGCCGGAACATCCTCGATAAGAGTCTCGCCCGATAATACCAGAATGCCTTTAGCGCCGTTCTTTACACCGCATGCGACGTCTGTATAAAGCCTGTCACCGACAAAAGCGATGCGCTCTGTCGGAACGCCGGTAACCTCGGAGATCATTGCGGGAGTCTCGGGATAAGGCTTGCCCGTGATCCTCGGAGTCTTTCCTGTCGAAAGATTTATAGCCGCGATAAATGCGCCGCAGTCGGGGATAAATCCGCCGCTGACGGGACAGTTTATATCGGGATGAGTCGCAAGATACTCGGCACCCTCCCTGATCAGTGTGCAGGCATGCTCGAGTTTATCATAGGTCAGCGTCATATCAAACGCGACAACTACGATATCAGCCTTTGAGGAAGTATCCTGCCTTACGTCTATGCCTGCTTTTTCAAAGCTTTCGACAAGAGGCGGAGTTCCCATGACATATACCGACTTCCCGGGTCTGTTGGCCTTCAGGAACTCGATCATGATGTCTCCCGAAGTAAATATCATGTCTTCGGTGACATTGCAGTTCATTTTCGCGAGTTTTTGGATATAAAGGCTCTTGTCCTTTGATGAATTGTTCGTAAAGAACATCCATCTTTTTCCGCAGTCCTCGACAGCGCGCAGGAATTCAAGAGATCCCGGAATTATATCCTCGCTCAGATAAAAGGTGCCGTCCATATCGAGCACATAAAGGTCGATATTATCCAGCAGCTTCAGGTCATTTTTTAAAACGGACATGGTTTTAAGTCCTTCTGTATAATCTGTCGGGCGTAACGATCACGTCCACCTGCCTGTCATACCATTCCGCGTCGATGTAATTGTGGCGCATGTACTGGAAATTATAGGCAAGTCCCATCTTTGTAAATTTGCTCTTCGGATGCTCGTTGATGTATCTGTCGTAATAGCCTCCGCCGTAGCCAAGCCTGTAGAAATTGCTGTCAAATGCGAGCGCCGGAAGGATCATCAGAGCTTCCTTCGCCTCGGCGACATTCGCGATAACAGGCTCGAAAATACCCATATAACCGGGTTCGAGATCTTCCTCGGCTCCGATGTAGTAAAACTCCATCTTTTCGCCTTCCACACGCGGAACGGCCACTTTCTTGCCCTTCTCGAGTGCGTGCCTGATAAGCGGAAGCGTCGGGACTTCCTGCTTGCAGTTTACATAAATAAAGATCTCTTTGGCTTTTTGGTATTCGTCTGATTTAACTACTCTGTCGAGGATCTGCTCGGTAAATACCGATATCTCGGTATCGGAAAGCGACTTTCTCAAATTCCCGAGCTTGCTCCTCATCGCTTTTTTATCCATTTATCCCCGATTCCAGGCGGATACCCGACATATTAACTATCTCCGCAACATCGTCGTATTTGTTGAGCGTAAATATATGCATGCCGTTAAAGCCGGCGTTTATATACTTGTAGAGCAGTTCTACCGTGTATTCCTTACCGGCCTTTTTGAAGTCTTCGGGCGAATCGCTGTACTTTCCGAGGATCCTCGCAAGCTCCTTCGGTATCGAGCAGCCGTTTGAAAGAGTCATCCTCGTGCATCCCGATGCCGTAAGCACAGGCATGATACCTGCGATGATCGGGATCGTGATGCCTGCTCTTCTGGCCTTTTCAAGCCATCTCGAGAATTCGTCGACATCAAAACAGAGCTGGCTGATCGCAAACTCCGCTCCGTTGTTCTGCTTGATCTTAAGATGTGCGATATCCTGCTCAAGGGAACCGCACTTGATATGTACCTCGGGATAGCATGCGCATCCGAGACTCATTTGGGGGAATTCCTTCTTTAGGAATGCTATCAGCGCGTCGGCGTGCTCGAAATCTCCGTTCGTACGGTCGGATCCGGGCGGGAAATCCCCGCGGAGAGCCATTATATTGCGGACTCCGATCTTGTCGTATTCGCTGATATATCGGATGATGCTCTCGCGGTCATTGCCGATGCAGGTGAAATTGGTGAGGCATTCGGTGCCCATCTGCAGAATGATATCGCAGATCTCAAGGCTTCTTCCCCTGTTCGTTCCGCCTGCGCCGTAGGTGCAGCTGATGAAATC
>CAMZAI010000106.1 GCA_947304065.1 uncultured Clostridia bacterium
AGATCTGGCACATCACGCTGCCTTCGCTGATCCCGATGATCACGGTTATGCTGCTCCTCTCGGTCGGCGGCATCATGAAATCCGATACCGGTCTTTTCTATCAGGTAACCAGAGATATCGGCGGTCTGTACCCGAAGACGCAGGTTATCGATTCATACATTCTCGGACAGATCAGGAGCAAGCCGAACTGGGGCTTCACTTCCGCGGCGACATTCTTCCAGTCCATCGTCGGACTGCTGATGATGCTCGGAGCGAACGGCCTGGTACGCAAGATAGCACCCGAGAACGCATTATTCTGATTGAAGGAGGACATTGACATGGCTGATAAAAACGCTGTTCAGACTCCTTCGAAAAAGAAAAAGAAGGGTCTTTCACAGTACATCCTGGGATTTTTCCTGTTGCTGTACACATTATTCTGCGGACTTCCGATCCTGCTCGTGTTCATTTCGGCATTTACCGATGAGATGAGCATTGTTCAAAACGGATACAGCTTCTTCCCGAAGAAGTGGTCCACGAACGGTATCAGCGCGGTCCTCAAATATGGATCGAAACTGATCACCTCGTACGGTGTGACCATCTTCATCACGGTTGTCGGCACACTGTTCGGACTGTTCGTTATGAGTATGTTCGCATACGCGATCAGCCGCCCCGGCTTCAAGATGGCCAGATTTTTATCAATTTACCTTCTGATCCCGATGCTTTTCTCGGGCGGTATCCTTTCATCGTACCTCGTATACGCATCGCTGTACGGACTGAAGGACAGCTTCCTTCTGCTGATCCTGCCGCTTTCGGTATCTACGATGAATGTCATCATTCTTCGTACATATATAGTTAACTCGGTTCCGCTGGAACTGATGGAAGCCGCGAAGATCGACGGAGCGGGCGATTACAGGACCTTCTTCCAGATCACGCTCCCTCTGATGAAGCCCGTTCTCGCAGCGGTCGGATTCATGATGGCGACGGCTTACTGGAATGAGTGGCAGAACGCGCTGATATTCATTACTACCGACAGCAAAAAGCCTCTGCAGCTGCTCCTCGTTAATATCCAGAAGAGCATAGAGTTCCTGCTGAACAACAACAACGTGCCCGCTTCGGTACGTGCCGCGATGGGCGGAACGATCCCGCAGCAGTCAGCTACGATGGCAACGGTTGTAGTCGTTATCGGACCTATCATGGTGGCTTATCCCTTCTTCCAGAAGTACTTCGTAAAGGGACTCACGGTCGGCTCGGTAAAGGGCTGATCCGCATTAAAACCGGTATCTGGCAGGGACAGTCCCTGTTTGGATATATATAAAAAATTATGGAGGACAAGTTTTTATGAAAAAGTTTCTTGCTTTAGCACTCGTGCTTGTGCTCGCTGTTTCCTGCCTTGCAGGCTGCGGCAAAAAGGGCGACGGCACAACAAAGATCAGTCTCTACAGAGCTTGCTTCAATCTTGAGGGCGGCCCCGACGAGGCACAGGTAAAGAAGGTTCAGGACGCTATCAACGCGTACATCAAGGATAAGATCAACGTTTCCGTTGAGATCCATGATATCCCTTCGGGTGAGTACACCGAGAAGGCAAACCTTGCTCTTGCGAACAAGGAGATCAACCTTCTTTGGACAGCTTCGTGGGAGAGCACCATCGGCACAAACGATCTGGTTCCCGCAAAGTATGTTTACGACATTACAGATCTTCTTAAGGGATCGACACTTTACAACTCCATGGACGCAGGTCAGTGGGAAGCTGCAAAGTATGACGGCAAGAGCTACTTCGTTCCCGTTTACAAGGACAACGTAGAAGGCTACGATCTTATGTTCCGTCAGGACCTCATCGACAAGTATGGCTGGAACATCAGCAATGTTAAGACCCTTGCAGACCTTGAGAGCATCCTTGCGGACGCTAAGGCTGAAGGCCTTAAGTATCCCCTTCTTCTTCAGAAGACCGCTATGTTCTACAGATTTTACATTGATAAGTTCGATTTCTTCACAGCTGATTCGAAGTCTAACTTCGTATCTGTAGACCGTGCAACAAACGCTGTAGTTAACACCATCCAGACTCCCGAGTACCTTGAGTACTGCAAGCTGATCGCTAAGTGGGCAGAAGCAGGCTACATCTCCGGTGATGAGGCTGCAAAGGCTACTACCGATACCACAACTCAGTCCAAGGATTGGGCAGTTTCGTGGTGGACAGATATCCCCGTAAACGACGAGGCAGATTCCCGTTACAACCAGGATGTTACCATGCAGAAGATCACAGATCGTTGGGCACATTCTACCTCAGCTCTCGGCTCATGCTACTGCGTAACCGCTAACAGCAGCGAGGCTCAGGCAAAGGCCTGCATAGATTTCCTCGGTCTCCTTTACACCGACAGCTATCTTGCTGACCTTTACACCTTCGGTATCGAGGGTGAGGACTTCACCTATGATGCAAATCATCAGGTAACACAGACCTCGACCAAGTACAACCACTCCATGTGGGAGTCGGCTTCGGCTACCATCGTTACTCCTCTTGACAATGAGCCCGCTAACAAGGCTGATCTGTACAAGAGCTTCAACGGCGGCGCAAACACTTCCTGCGCAGCAGGTTTCCGTTTCGACAGAACACCTGTAGAGGCTGAGTTCTCGGCATGCTGCAACTTATTCGAGCAGTACGGCTTCGGCCTTGAGTGCGGCGGCGTTGCTTCGGCTGACGTTGAGTCCACTATCGCAGCTTACCAGGCAGCTCTTGACGAGGCAGGTTACCAGAAGGTTCTCGCTGAGTTCCAGAAGCAGTACGACGCTTGGAAGAAATAATTATATAGCCGACTAACAGTTTTCATACTGTCCTGCTAAATGCGGAGGGCGGGGGATCCGGACGGATCTCTCGCTCTTTGCGTTTTTATCAATATTTAACTGGACTTGCAAACCCGCTTGGGATATATTTATTCTTGATGGATTGCGCAGAAAGAGTAATTGTGAATAATTACTCAATAGAATGGTCTGCGTAAGCGATGAGGAGGTATTTATATGTCAGAAGAGATCAAACAGGAAAACATGACCGCAGCAGAGGCAGCTCCGGAGGCAACAGCACCCGCTCCCGAGCCTGTTCCTTCAATGGACGAGTTCAAGGAAGAGATCGCTCATTCCTTCAGAAAGCTCATGCCCGGCGATATTGTTACCGGAACGGTTATCGGAGTATCCGATACTGAAGTCACGGTTGACCTGAATTCATATTCGGAAGGCATCATCAAGCTTGAGGACCTTTCCAACGATCCCCGCTTCTCGATCAAAGCGGACATCAAGCCCGGCGACGTTGTAAAGGCTACGGTTATCCGCGAGAATAAAGAAGGCGCTTTCCTTCTGTCACTTAAGGAAGCGGACAATATCCTTGCATGGGACAAGCTTGAGGCCGCGAAGGCGGATGAGAAGGTTGAAAAGATCAAGGTAGCCGAGGCTGTTAAGGCCGGCGTTACCACATTCCTCTACGGCATCAGGGCGTTTATCCCCGCTTCACAGCTGGCGCTGACCTATGTGGAGGATTTGGATTCATTCGTCGGAAAAGAGCTGGAGGTCATGGTCATTGATGTGAACCGCGACGCGAAGAAGCTCGTGCTGTCGGCGAAAGAAGTGCTTCGCAGGAAGGCTGCGACCGAGAAGGCGGGACGTATCGGAAGACTGCAGACAGGAATTATTACTACAGGTGTAGTAGAAAAGCTGATGCCCTTCGGCGCGTTCGTAAATATCGGCGAGGATCTGACCGGACTCGTGCATATCTCGCAGATCTGCGGCAAGAGGATCAAGCATCCGAAGGAGATGCTCGAAGAGGGCCAGGAAGTAACCGTAAAGATCATGGACGTCAAGGACGGCAAGATCTCGCTTTCGATGACCGCGGTGAATGAGCGAAACGAGGACGAGGTTCTCGACGACGCGGTGGATGACGCTGCGGAAGGCTATGCGGACGAGGGAACCGTTGCTACGGGGCTCGGAGATCTGCTCAAAAATTTTAAATTCTGATTTAACTGATTAAGGAACTTTTTTATGTCAATGTTAAAGTATGACGACCTGGACGTGCGAGACAGGAAGGTACTGCTGCTGAGGGTTCTGGGCCTTTCGACCGATACGATACTGCGGCTGCAGGACGGAGATATACTACTTACGGATGCCCTGTCGGACCGTATCAGAGAGGTCATGAACAATCCGGACGATACGACGCAATGCGCCATCGTCTGCCGGAATATATGCCGGGACGGCGCATCATATGAGACGCTCGAACCGGATAAGTATCTGGAGCATATAAACGGGCTTAAGGCCGCCGGAGGCAGGTTTGCCGACGATACGTCGACCGTTGCAGAGCAGGAACCCGATACCGTGCGCGAGGACGGCTTTGCCGCTTTTGCGGCGGGCATATATCCGAAGCCGGTACTAAGGTATTTCGCGAGATCTCTTGACCTTGGTATTTATACGCTGATCCTGAACCTGTTCTGCAGACTGGTATTGGGCTTCGACCCGATGTCCAATTCTTATACGCTGGTAGCGTGGGCGTATTTCCTGTATCTTGTGATGCTGGCGGTGGAGCCTGTATGGATACATCTGCTCGGAACCACTCCGGGCAAATGGATCACAGGAGTCAGGATAACGGATCTTAACGGCAATAAGCTCGGCTGGAACGCCGCATTTGTCCGCTCGTTCAGGCTGCTGAGATTCGGTCTGGGCTTTATGATCCCGATCTACAATATTTTCAAGATGGTCAGGAGCTTTGCGGACTGCCGTATCGGACGCATCCTTCCGTGGGACCTCGGGACTGCGATCGAAAGACCGGAGGAAAATATGGGAGGCAGGATAGCGCTGCTGATCGCTGCACTGCTGGTGGTCGGCGGAGCGGATAAGATCGGAAATCTCTATGTCGAGCTCCCGAAGAACAGAGGGGCGATAACAGAACAGGAATTCTATGATAACTGCGCGCATATCGTAAAGTACGACTCGATCACGTTTTCGGATGTTCCCGAATATGCTGTGGAGACGGACGAGAACGGACATGTGAAGTCTGTCACGTTTGAGCTTGAGTATACAGCGGAAGATAAAGAAGAGTATATCTATAAGCAGTACAACGAGATGTATGTCGCTTTTCTGGCTCTGGCAGGAGCGCAGAAGGACTTTAATCCTATCGCATTCGAGTACGGCAACGCTTCAAAAGTACTTTTGGGCAGTTCGTTCGCGAACTACGAATATGATTATGCGGGAATGAAGATAATCAACGAAGTGACCTATACCGGATACGCACGCAATATCC
Organism: uncultured Clostridia bacterium; assembly: GCA_947304065.1. Classification (GTDB taxonomy): domain Bacteria; phylum Bacillota; class Clostridia; order Lachnospirales; family Lachnospiraceae; genus RUG11977. Next base: position 5,252 of record CAMZAI010000106.1, read on the forward strand.
TTTCGGACTATCTCTACCGCCTTCCCGACGGCACGCCTTACTTTAAACAGACGTTTAAATTGATCGTTAATAATTAAATTTAAAATATATTTCTGGAGGTATTTAAAATGCCCGGTTTCGATTACCGCTCAAAGATCGCAGATCCCCGTTTCTTCTGCGACAATACTCTTGCTCCCCATTGCGACGCGGAGTACTTTGCACCCTCGGAGGAGTCCGAGATAGAGCTGCGCATGACGGGGGATCATCTTCGCCGCGAGAATGTCAATAACTCAACCTACTTCAGGGAGAATTTCAACGGTTCCTGGAAGATCTGCGTTGAGAAGAATTATGACAATCTGGTCTCGGGCTGGGAGCAGCCCGAATTCGACTGCCATAACTGGGATGACATCTGCGTGCCCTCGCATATCGAGACGGAGGGTTTCGGAATACCTCATTATACAAATACGGCTTATCCCTGGGACGGACACGAGGACATCGCGCAGGGACAGATCCCGACAGTATTCAATCCCGTGGCCGCTTACGTAAAGTATTTCTATGTGCCCGAGCGCTTCCTTTCGGAGCGTCTGTTCATTTCGTTCAAGGGAGTGGAATCCTCGCTCATCCTCTATCTGAACGGCCACTACATCGGCTACAGCGAGGACACGTTTACTCCTTCGGATTTTGAGCTTACGAAGTACCTTACCGAGGGTGAGAACAAGCTCGGCGTACTCGTTACAAAGTGGTCTTCGGGCAGCTGGCTCGAGGATCAGGATTTCTTCAGGTTCACCGGCATTTTCCGCGACGTTGTCCTCTATATCAAGCCTGAGGTGCATGCGGAGGATATCAGGGTCAAGACTCTGTTAAACGACGACTTCTCTGCCGCCGAGCTGGCGATCGAACTCGAGTCGGGCGCAGCCGGCAAGGCTTCGTTCGAGCTGGTTTCTTTTGACCATAAAGAGCGTATCCCGCTTCCTTACGCAGTGGGAGAGCTTCCCACGCCCGTTTCGGCGAATGTTGCGAAGAAGACCGTTTTATCGAAGGAAAAGACTCTTAAGAAGGGTAAGAACAGCTTCTCGTTCAATGTGCGCAGGCCCAGGCTCTGGAGCGCCGAGGATCCGTATCTCTACGCGCTTGTTATCACCCTTTCCGACGCTGATGACATCGTGAGCGAGATCATCCCGATGCAGATCGGTTTCAGACGCTTTGAGCTGACCGACGGGCTCTTAAAGATCAACGGAAAGAGAATAGTGTTCAACGGCGTCAACCGCCACGAATTCAGCTCGATCTCGGGCCGTGCGATCACGTTTACCGAGACCAGGCATGACCTGATCAATATGAAGCGCAACAACATCAATGCGATCAGAACCTGTCATTATCCCGACAATTCCTATGTTTATGCGCTGGCTGACAACCTCGGCTTCTATGTGATCGACGAGACGAACATGGAGACTCACGGAACATGGGCGTTCGGAAACATGACAAAGAAGGACAAAGAGAACATTGTTCCGGGCGATAATCCGAACTGGGAAAGCGCCGTACTCTTCAGAGTCCGCAACATCTTCAACCGTGACAAGAACCACGCCTGCGTGATCATCTGGTCTCTCGGAAACGAGAGCTGCGGCGGCATCAATATCAAGAAGATGCACGACCTGTTCCATGAGCTGGACGACACCCGTCCGGTGCATTACGAGGGCATCATCCATGACAGGCGCTATAACGACTCCAGCGACATGGAGTCGCAGATGTATCCGAAGGCTGCGAGCATAGAGAAGTTCTTAAAGGAGCATCCGGACAAGCCTTTTGTCTGCTGCGAGTATTCCCACGCTATGGGCAATTCCTGCGGCGGCATGCACAAATACACCGATCTCTCGCATAGGGAGCCCCGCTATCAGGGCGGCTTCATCTGGGACTACATCGATCAGTCGATGACAAAGAAGGACCGCTTCGGAAATGAGTTCGAAGCTTACGGCGGAGACTTCGGCGACAGACCCTGCGACTATAACTTCAGCGGCAACGGAATAGCCGTCGGAGGCAGGGAAAGAGCCTCCTCTCCGAAGATGCCGGAGGTCAAATACAACTACCAGAACATTAAGATTGTATTTAATCAGGATTTAACATTTAAAGTTATAAATTACAGTCTGTTCACCCGGACTTCTGACTACACATGTAGTATAGTTTTGCTGAACGACGGCTATCCGACGCTCACTTCCGACATGTCTGTCGATGTGGCTCCGGAGTCCGAAGGAACCTTTACTCTTCCCGGATGCATTCTTGATTATATCGAGGCAGAGAAAAACAGCGGAAAAACCTGCAGGGAACTCTGTGTTTTAGTTAAATTTAAATTAAATAAAGATACACTGTTCGCACCTGCCGGCACAGAGGTCGCATACGGGCAGCACGCCTTTACTCCCGCGGCTTCGGATACTATCGACGAGGCAGGTTCGGAACGTACTCCGATACGTCCTTACGTTGTTTCGGAGCGTTTCAACTGCGGCGTGAGAGGTGAGGACTTTGAGATCCAATTCAGCTGGCAGGGTCTGACCTCGTATAAGAAATACGGAAGGGAACTGATCGAGGGAATACCCGCACCCGCATTCTGGAGAGCGCCCAACGATAACGACCGCGGCAGCAGAATGGCGAACAGATACGCCCAGTGGAAGCTTGCGGATCTGTACGCTGCTGTTACGGATCTGAAATACACGCAGGAAAACGGACTCTTAAAGGCCGCTTACGAATACACGATGCCTACGGTTCCCGAGACAAAATGCTCGCTTACGTATCTCGTACATCCGGACGGAACGGTTGATACGGAGCTTTCGTTTAAGCCCGTAAAAGATATGATAGAGATGCCGGTGTTCGGAATGAATTTCCGTTTCAACGCCGACTTCGATAATCTCAGATGGTACGGCTACGGCCCCGGCGAGTCGTATTCGGACCGCGCTCATGGCAATCCTCTCGGAATCTATACCGCGAAGGTTTCGGAGCAGCTCTCGAAGTACCTGGTGCCTCAGGAGGGCGCAAACAAGATCGGCGTACGCCGCGCGTCAGTAACCGATATGAAGGGCCACGGCATCAAGTTCACCGCGGCGCCCGATGTGAAGGGCTCACGCCGATATGTCGACAAGGCCCTGAATGAAGAACTCAAAGATACCTTCGAGCTTCGCGCGCTGAACTATACAGCGTCAGAACTCGAGGAAGCCACTCATCCGACCGAGCTTCCGCCCGCGCATTTCACGAATGTGCGCATAGCGCTCGCACAGCTCGGAATAGCGGGAGACGACAGCTGGGGTGCAAGGACCCACGATGAGTACCGCATCGATGCTTCGGGCAAGCTCGTGTTCAGATTCAGCTTCAAGGCGATCTAACAGCCGGCCTCGGTCAGCATTTCATAGGTCACGCCGTATTTCTTAGCGATGTCGTTCGCGTATGACATGCCTTCGGGAGGCGCGATCTCAACTTTATAAGAACGCTCACCGTTTTCTCCGGTGCGCATGACAAGCGATGCCGCTTTGCGTTTCTGCGAAGCGGCATTTATTTCGTCCACTTCGGCGGCGAGCTTATGCATGTGAGTATTGTAGATCGTGCGCACGCCTTTCTCCAGAATGGCCTTTTCGCAGTCTTTTGCGATGTAATAGCCCTCTTCGAACGAGGTGGTCGAGAAGGTTTCATTGAGCAGGATCAGGCTCTTATCGGTAGCTTTCGCGTAGATCTCCCTGAAGCGCTTGCACTCTTCTCCGAGGCGGCCGAGGTCCATCGTTTTGTCCTCGTCGGCGGGGAAATGCGTGAATACGGCGTCGACGGGAGAGAACGCGAATGAGGTGCCGGGCACATAAATGCCGCCCTGCGCCAGCAGGAAAGCCTGGCCGACGGCCTGCGTGATCGTGGTCTTTCCGCCTCTGTTAGCGCCGGTCAGCACATACAGGCAGTGATCTTCGGAAAAGTCCAGATCGTTGGTCACCACGCTGTCGGCAGTATTTTTGCCGTCCAGGAGCTTCAGGTTGTACAGGCCGCGAATGTCCGCATCTATG